>NZ_JAOZYC010000185.1:0-48255 GCF_035798155.1 Streptomyces endophyticus
GTCATCGTCCCGCCGAACCAGGTCGCCATCCTGGGCATCGGCGCCACCGTCAAGCGCCCGGTCGTCATCTCCGACCCCGAGCTCGGCGACACCATCGCGGTGCGTGACATGACCTACGTGACCCTCTCCTACGACCACCGCCTGGTGGACGGCGCCGTCGTACGCGCGCGTGCGTAGCCGAACGCTCCGGCGGGCACCCCCTCTGTAGCCCGCCCCCGACAAACGCTCTCTGTAACCGGCATCACCCGTCGCATGCGCGGCCGTACCCCGTCCGGCCAGGGCAGCGGCCTTATTGTCTAAGGGTCCCCGCCGACCCACCGGGTCCACCCTGCCAAGGAGCCCCCATGACCGCGCCCGTCGTCCACTCGCTTCGCGATCAGATCCGCGAGCACATCGTCGAGGGGATCGTCAGCGGCCGCTGGAAGCCGGGCGAGCGCATCGTGGAGCGCCGGATCGCGACCGAGCTGGAGGTCTCGCAGACCCCGGTGCGGGAGGCGCTGCGGGAGCTGGAATCACTGCGGCTCATCGAGTCGGCGCCGAACAAGGGCGTGCGGGTACGGAACCTCTCCGCGGCGGACCTGGAGGAGTCCTACCCGGTCAGGGCGGGCCTGGAGGCCATCGCGGCGGAGCTGGCGGCCGCCAGGCTGGCCGACGACTGCTCGGCCCTTGAGCCCCACGTGGAGGCGCTGTACAGGGCGGACCAGGAGGCCGACGGGACCGCCCAGGTGCGGCACACGGTCGCCTTTCACCGCGCGCTGGTGCGGGCGGCGGACAATTCGGTGCTTCTGCACACGTGGGAGGGGCTCGGTATCGAGGTCTTCACCGCGCTGTCCATCCGCTGGCTGGGCACCGTGCAGCAGTCGTACGCGGAGGAGCACGCCGATCTCGTCGCCGCGTTCCGGCGGCGTGACCCGGAGATCGCGGCCCTCGTGAAGGCCCACGTCCTGGGGTGTGCGCCCCGCGCATGAGGCGTCACGGTCCGCAGCTCTGACCAGGCACTCCGTGCCCTGATCGACGAAATCCGGCGACACCCTGTGCCGACTTTCTCGATCTGAAGAGGTTTTGCGGGTGAATCCTTTGATCGATCATCGATCAGCGAGTTACAGTCCCGGATGGGTCCCCACCCGGACCTCGCCCTGTCCTGCCAAAGACAAAGGGCACCCCCACCCCACCCCCTTCGACTCAGGAAGGCGTGCGGCGACTATGACCGACCCCATGCGCATCCAGCCGAGCGAGCTCGACCAGCTCCCGGACCGTGACCCCGAGGAGACCGCCGAATGGCGGGCCTCCCTGGACGCCGTTACCCAGGCGGCCGGGCCGCACCGCGCCGCGTACCTCATGCGGCGCACGCTGGAAGGCGCCGAAGCGGGCGGCCTGGCGCTGCCGAAGCTTCTTGAGACGGACTACCTCAACTCCATCCCCACCGCCGCCGAGCCGGAGTTCCCGGGCGACGAGGAGATGGAAGCCAAGATCACCGCGTACAACCGCTGGAACGCGGCCGCGATGGTGACCCGTGGCTCGAAGCACGGCGTCGGCGGCCACATCGCCACGTTCGCCTCGGCCGCCTGGCTGTACGAGACCGGCTTCAACCACTTCTTCCGCGGCAAGGAGGGCGACGGCTCGGGCGACCAGCTCTACATCCAGGGCCACGCCTCCCCGGGCATCTACGCCCGCGCCTTCCTCGACGGCCGCCTCAGCGAGCAGCAGCTCGACAACTTCCGCCGCGAGGCGGGGGGCAACGGTCTGCCGTCGTACCCGCACCCGCGCCGCCTGCCCTGGCTGTGGGAGTTCCCGACGGTGTCCATGGGCCTCGGCCCGCTGTCCGCGATCTACCAGGCGCGGTTCAACCGCTACCTGACCGCGCGGAACATCAAGGACACGTCGAACTCGCACGTCTGGGCGTTCCTCGGCGACGGCGAGATGGACGAGCCCGAGTCGACCTCGGCGCTCACGCTCGCCGCCCGCGAGGGTCTGGACAACCTGACCTTCGTCATCAACTGCAACCTGCAGCGCCTGGACGGCCCGGTCCGCCCGAACTTCCGCGTGGTGCAGGAGCTCGAGGCCCAGTTCCTCGGCTCCGGCTGGAACGTCATCAAGTCCATGTGGGGCAACGCCTGGGACGAGCTCTTCCAGCTCGACACCACCGGCGCCCTGCTGCGCCGCCTGCGCGAGGTCCCGGACGCCCAGTTCCAGACGTACCAGACCCGCGACGTCGCCTACATCCGCGAGAACTTCTTCGGCACGGACCCGGCGCTCATCGAGCTCGCCAAGGTGCTGTCCGACGACAAGATCTCCGAGTGCTTCCACACCTCGCGCGGCGGCCACGAGCCCCGCAAGGTGTACGCGGCGTACAAGGCGGCCGTCGAGCACAAGGGCAAGCCGACCGTGATCCTCACCCAGACGGTGAAGGGCTTCACGCTCGGTAAGGGCTTCGAGTCCAAGAACGCCAACCACCAGATGAAGAAGCTGACGATCGACGAGTTCAAGGGCATGCGTGACCTCCTTGACCTGCCGATCCCGGACAGCCACTTCGAGGACGGCGTCGTCCCGTACGCGCGTCCCGCCGACGACTCCCCCGAGCTGCGCTACCTCGCCGAGCGTCGCGCCGCCCTCGACGGTCCCGCCCCGGCCCGCCGTACGCAGCCGCTCGCGCCGCTGCCCGCGCCCGCGGACAAGGCGTTCGCCTCGTTCGACAAGGGCTCCGGCACGCAGTCGGTCGCCTCGACGATGGCGCTCGTACGCCTGCTGAAGGACCTCGTACGGGACAAGACGTCCGGCAAGCGCTGGGTGCCGATCATTCCCGACGAGGCGCGCACCTTCGGCATGGAGTCGCTGTTCCCGTCGCTGGGTCTGTACTCGCCCAAGGGCCAGACGTACGACCCGGTCGACCGCGACCAGCTCATGTACTACAAGGAGTCCGAGTCCGGCCAGATCCTCAACGAGGGGATCAACGAGGCCGGTTCGCTCGCCGACTTCATCGCCGCCGCCACGTCGTACTCGACGCACGGCGAGCAGATGATCCCGCTGTACATCTTCTACTCGATGTTCGGCTGGCAGCGCACCGGCGACCAGTTCTGGCAGCTCGGCGACCAGATGGGCCGCGGCTTCGTCATCGGCGCCACGGCAGGCCGTACGACGCTCACCGGTGAGGGCCTGCAGCACGCGGACGGCCACTCGCCGATGATCGCGGCCACCAACCCGGCGGCCGTGACGTACGACCCGGCGTTCGCGTACGAGATCAGCGCCATCATGAAGGACGGTCTGCGCCGCATGTACGGCGAGGCCAAGCCGGGCGAGGACCAGGACGTCTTCTACTACCTGACGGTCTACAACGAGCCGATGCCGCAGCCGGCCAAGCCGGCCGTGGACGGTCTCGACGAGGCCATCATCAAGGGCCTGTACCGCTTCAACACGGCGGAGACCGCCGGTGTGGACGTGGCGGCGGCGAACGCCCCGCGCATCAACCTCATCGGCTCCGGCACGGCGATCCACTGGACGCTCAAGGCGCAGCAGTTGCTCGCCGAGGACTTCGGTGTGGCCGCCGACGTGTGGTCCGCGACGTCGTGGACCGAGCTGCGCCGCGACGCCCTCGAGGCCGACGAGGCGCTGCTGAACGGCGAGGAGCGGGTGCCGTTCGTCCGCCAGGCGCTGGCCGGCGCCGAGGGCCCGGTGCTCGCCGTCTCCGACTACATGCGCCAGGTCCCCGACCAGATCGCGCAGTGGATCGAGCAGGACTACACCTCGCTCGGCGCGGACGGCTTCGGCCTCTCCGACACCCGCGAGGACGCCCGCCGCCACTTCGGTGTCGACGCGGAGTCGATCGTCGTCGCGTCCCTCGCCCAGCTCGCCCGCCGCGGCGAGGTCAAGGCGACGGCCGTGAAGGAGGCGCGCGAGCGCTACGGCCTGTAAGGCCTGCTGAGAGGTACGTGTGCGTGCCCCGTCCCGATTGCCGGGACGGGGCACGCGTGCGTGAATGGACGCGTCGTCGCGAAGGCCGTCCGCGGGAGGCGCAGTTCCGTGAAGATCTCCAAGTCCCCCTCCGCTCCCTGCTGGGCCGATCTGTCGACGCCCGACCCGGAGGCGGCCCGGTACTTCTACGAGGCCCTGTTCGGCTGGCGCACCCGGTCGTCCGACGACCCCACGGTCGGCGGCCACGGCACGTTCGCGCTCGACAGCCCGGACGGACCGAAGGTGGCCGGGGTCGGCCCGGTGCTGCGCCCCGGACAGCCCGCCGCCTGGCTGCCGTACTTCCAGTCCGGCGGCATCGACGCGGTCACCGCGCGCGTGAGCGGCAACGGCGGCCGGGTCGTCTCCGGACCGATCGGCGTCCCCGCGGAGGGCAGGCTCGCGGTCTGCCAGGATCCGGCGGGCGCGGCGTTCGGCCTGTGGGAGCCGCAGGGGCGCGCCGGGTTCGAGGTGGTGAACGTGCCGAGCAGCTTCTGCTGGTTCGAGCTGCTCACACGGGACGGGGCGGGCGCGGTGGACTTCTACCAGTCGGTGCTCGGCTGGGGCGCGCGGCGCGACGGCGGCCACACGGAGTGGAGCGTCGCCGACGAGCCCTTCGGCAGCATGGTCGACATGTCGACCGGACAGTTCCCGCCCGAGGTGCCCTCGTACTGGAATCTGTACGTGGCCGTGGACGATCCGGACGCGGTGGCCGAGCGCTGCACGGAGCTGTCGGGGCGGGTCCTGGTGGCACCGACGACGATCGAGCCGGGCCGGTTCGCGATGCTCGCGGACCCGCAGGGCGCGGCGTTCTCGGTGATGCGCTTCGCGGCGTGAGCTGCTTGAGCGGGTCCCGTTGTCAGTGGAGCGGTTCATGATGACCGTATGCGTGCTGCCCGCCTGATCAAGATGGTGCTGTTGCTCCAGTCCCGGCCGTCCATGACCGCGGCCGAGCTGGCGCGCGAGCTCGAGGTGTCCGAGCGGACGGTGACGCGGGACGCGCAGGCACTGTCGGAGGCCGGGGTTCCGGTGTACGCGGACCGGGGGCGGGCCGGTGGGTACCGGCTGATCGGCGGGTACCGGACGCGGCTCACGGGGCTCGCGCGCGGCGAGGCGGAGGCGCTGTTCCTGTCGGGGGTGCCGGGGGCGCTGCGCGAGATGGGCCTTGAGGACGCGGCGTCGGCGGCGCATCTGAAGGTGTCGGCCGCCCTGCTGCCCTCCTTGCGGGACGCGCCGCGGACGGCGGCGCAGCGCTTCCATCTGGACGCGCCGGGCTGGTTCCAGGAGCCGCAGACGCCCGAGCTGCTGCCCGCGATCGCGGAGGCGGTGTGGGAGGACCGGGTGGTGCGGGTCCGCTACCGCCGCACATCGCTCGGGCAGGCGGAGGACGTGGAGCGGGAGTTGGAGCCGTACGGGCTCGTGCTCAAGGCGGGCGTCTGGTACCTGGCGGCCGCGGTGCGCGGGGCGGACACCTTCCGGGTGTACCGGGTCGACCGGTTCACGGCCGTGGAGCCGGGCGAGGAGCGGTTCGGGCGGGGCGAGGGGGAGGACGCGTTCGACCTGCCCGCGTTCTGGGAGGAGCGGTCGGCGCAGTTCGTACGGGCACTGCTGCGGGCGGAGGTCGTCGTGCGGCTCACGCCCTCCGGGGTACGTCAACTTCCGTACGCCACCGATCCGGCGTCCGCGCGCGAGGCCGTGGAGTCGGCGGGGGACGCGGACGCCGACGGGCGGATCGCGGTGACACTGCCGGTCGAGTCGGAGGACGTGGCGTACACGCAGCTCATGGCGCTCGGTCCGGAGGCGGAGGTGGTGGCTCCGGCGGCGCTGCGGGAGCGGTTCACGCAGGCCGCGCGGCGCATGCGGGGGTGGTACGGCTGACGGTGCCGGGCCGCGAGCGGGTCGCCCCGGGCGTGCCGTGGGCATGTGCATGCATAACGAAGTGGAGCAGCTCCCGCGCTCGGCGTGCGCCCCATCGGTACAGGGCCGATGCTGGTCCCGTGATGGACGAGACCGAGTTCTGGGAGATCGTGGACAGTACGCGTGAGGCCGCGGGTGGCGACCCCGAGGATCACGCCGAGCTGCTCGTCGAGCGGCTGCTGCGGTCCGATCCGGACTTCGTGCTCGACTTCGCCCGACACTTCGAGTCCCGGTACAACCGGGCGTACCGCTGGGACCTTTGGGGCGCGGCGTGGGTGCTGCTCGACGGGGCGAGCGACGACGCCTTCGACTACTTCCGCTGCTGGCTGATCGGCCAGGGCCGGGAGATGTTCGAAGGTGCGCTGCACGATCCGGACTCGCTGGCGGAACTCCTGGACGACTTCGACGACGAGGTCGACGGGGACGGCGAGGAGATCGGTTACGCGGCGGACGAGGCGTACGAACAGCTGACGGGGGTGGTCGCCCCGGACCTGGGCCTCTCCCCCGCCCCACCGGAGCCGGAGGGCACGCCTCTGGACTTCGAGGACGACGGGTTGATGGCCCGGACGTATCCCCGCCTCACGGCGCGGTTCGGGTAGCCGCGGCACCGGGGCGGGGCCATTCCCGACAGTCCTGCCGGACGGGCCTGCTCAATCGCCGCAGGGGCTTGATTGTGCCGCCCGGATCGCCTGGTCCACTCCCGGGTGCGCGAACTCGAACCCCGATTCCAGCAGCCGCGTGGGCACCGCCCGGGTCGACCCGAGAACGTCCCCCGCCATCTCCCCGAGGGCCACGCGGAGGGCGAAGGACGGAACGGGCAGCACCGCAGGCCTCCGCAGGACACGCCCCATCGCCGCCGTCACCTCCCGGTTCGTCGCCGGCTGGGGCGCCGTCAGGTTCACCGGACCGGCCAGCTCGTCCGTGTCCAGAAGGTGCCGCAGCGCCGCCACGTGGTCGGCGAGCGCGATGTACGACCAGTACTGCCGGCCGTCCCCAAGACGCCCGCCGAGCCCCGCCCTGAACAGCGGGAAGAGCTTGCCCCAGGCTCCTCCGCCGCGCGCGACGACGAGGCCGGTGCGGGCGAACACCGTACGGATGCCCGCCTGGTGCGCGGGCGCGGCCGCCGCCTCCCACTCGACGCAGAGCGAGGGCAGGAAGCCGTCGCCCGCCGGAGCCGATTCGTCGACCGTGCGGGCGCCCGTGTCGCCGTAGTAGCCGACCGCGCTGCCGTTGAGCAGGACGCGCGGCGGCGTGCCGAGCCCGGCGGCCGCCCGCGCGAGCGTCTGCGTGCCGAGGACCCGGCTGTCGCGGATCTCCCGCTTGTACGCGGCCGTCCACCGGTGGTCGCCGACCCCGGCCCCCGCGAGGTTGACGATCGCCTCGCAGCCGGAGAGCCGGGACGTGTCGACGTAACCCTCCTTCCGGTCCCAGCGCGCCTCGTCCGGCGCCCGTGGGGCGCGCCGCACCAGGCGCACCACGTCGTGCCCGTCGTCCGTCAGGGACCGGACCAGGGCCGAGCCGATGAGTCCTGAGGCGCCCGCCACCACGAAACGTGTCATGGGCCCATCCTGCCCGTCGTACAGTCGGCCGCATGTCAGCCCCCGAGGGCTCCGAGGCCCACATACGTTTCGCCGTCCCCGAGGACGCGGCGGCGCTCGGCCGTCTCGACCGGGAGACCTGGTCGTATCTGCACGCGGTGACGGCGCTCGACCCGGGGCCTTCGCCGTTCTTCAACGAGCGCTTCGGCCCGCGCGACCACCTTGTCGCCGAGCTCGACGGCCGGCTCGTGGGATACATCCGCCTCGGCCTCCCCACACCCCTGGAGACGAACGCGCACGTACGGCAGATCATGGGGCTCGCGGTCGCCGACGCCGCCCGCGGACGAGGCGCGGGCCGGGCCCTCGTGCGGGGCGCGATCGAACTGGCGCGGCGGCAGGGCGCGCGCCGGATCACGCTGCGCGTCCTCGGCCACAACACCCCGGCACGGAAGCTGTACGAGGCGGAGGGCTTCGTGGTCGAGGGCGTGCTGCCCGAGGAGTTCCTGCTCGACGGGGCGTACGTGGACGACGTGCTGATGGGACAGCCCCTGTAGGCCGCCCGGCGGCGGCGCGGTCACGGCGTGCGACGGGCGGCGACTCGTAGCAGGGTGAGGTGACACCTCCCACACCTCCAACGCCTCCGTCGCGAAGGGAGCCGAAGCCCGCATGACCTGGCCCGCGGCGCGCCGCAGAGACGAGGCGGAGCGCGCCTGGCTGCGCGGTGCGCCGCCGCCGCGCTGGGTGCGGTGGCTGCCGATCGGGCTGCTCGTGGTCCTGTACGCGCTCCAGGCCCCCACGGGATACCGGTTCGAGCTCGCGTTCCCGCTCGCGGCCATCCCGCCGCTCGCCGCGCTGTCGTACGGTCCCGTGGCCACGGCCCTCTACGGCGGCTTCGTCATCCTGCTCCTCGAACTGCCCCGCACCGGCTTCGGGCGCCCCGGCGACAGTGACGTGCTGACGGTGGGTCTCGTCGCCGTGCTCAGCACGGCGATCGCCCTGGTCCGCAGACGCAGGGACAAGCAGCTGGTCACGGTGCGCACGGTCGCGGAGGCCGCCCAGTTCGCGGTGCTGCCGCCGCTGCCCGAGCGGGTCGGGGCCGTGTGCTGCGCGGGCCTGTACCGGGCGGCGCACCGCGGCGCCCTGGTCGGCGGCGACCTCTTCGACGTGCGCAAGAGCCCGACCGGCGTGCGGGCGGTCGTCGGCGACGTACAGGGACATGGTCTGTCGGCGGTGGGCACGGTCGCGGGGCTGCTCGGCGCGTTCCGGGAGGCGGTCCTCGACCAGCCGGACCTGGAGGGCGTGGCGGCGCGCCTCGACCGGCGGCTCGTGGTGGACACGGCGGAGGACGAGCACGCGGAGCTGTTCGCGACGGCGGTGCTGCTCGAATTCCCCGACCCCGCCCCCGGCGAAGCCCCCGTCGTACGCCTCATCAGCTGCGGTCATCCGCACCCGCTGCTGCTGCGCGACGGGCGGGTGACCGAGCTGGACGTGCCGTCGGGTGCGCCGCTCGGCCTCGGCCTCGCGGAGGCCGCGCCGCCCGAGCGGCTCACGGTCGAGCTGCGGCCCGGGGACCGGCTGATCGCGCCGTCGGACGGGGTGACGGAGGCGCGGAACCGGGACGGGGAGTTCTATCCACTCGCCGACCGGCTTCCGCAGTTCGCGGGCGAGGATCCGGCCGGGCTCACGGACGCGGTGTGGCGGGACGTCATCCGGTTCGCCGGAGCCGTCAGGGACGATCTGACGCTGCTCGTCTTCGCCCCGCTCGTGTCCGCTCCTGACGCCACGCGGACCCCGGACGTGCCTCGCGAGGCGTGAGGTGTGAACGTAGGCGCATGAAGAACCCGGGACTCCCGCGCCGGCAGGGACACCGCCGAGCCGCGGCCACCGCCTCCGTACTGCTGCTGCCGCTCGCCGTTTCCACGCTGTCCGCCTGTTCCGACGACGACGGGGCGACCAATCCGCCGCCCGCCGCCTCGCCCGCCGCGACGGCGAGCGGCGCCCGCTGTGTCACGGACCGCTCGGCCGACGACAAGGGCCCGGACGCGGAGCCGCGCGCGAAGGCCGGGTACACGGTCACCGACAAGACGGTGAAGGCGAAGGCCCAGAAGGAGTTCAAGACGACGACGGGCGACAAGTCGGCGCTGCTCGTGTCGGGTTCGGGGAAGCTGACGACGCGCGACGCGAAGATCATCAAGCATGGCGGCACCTCGTCGGTCACCGCGTCCGACGGGCACGGCCTCAACGCCGCCGCGCTCGCCCGCGACGGGGGCACGCTCACGATGTCCGGCGGCCGGATGTCCACCCAGGGCAAGGGTGCGACCGGGGTGTTCGCCTCGGGCGAGGACGCGAAGGCCACGCTCAGCTCGGGCGGCATCAGGACGAAGGGCACCTCCGCGCGCGGGGTCACGGCGACGCACGGCGGCGCGCTCGACCTGACGTACGTGGAGATCGACACGGCGGCCGCGCAGGCGGCGCCGGTGGCCGTGGGGCCCGGCGGCGGGAAGGTCACGGTGTCCGGCGGCACGATGACCTCGGCGGGCTGCGGGTCGCCTGGCGTGCAGACGGCGGGCGACGTGTCCTTGTCGCAGACGCTGTTCGACCTGGCCAACTCGGAGGCGTTCACCGTGGAGGCCGGGGGTTCGCTGTCCCTGAAGGACGTCCGGGCGTCCGCCGCGGCGGGCGGTGTGGTGCTGCGCGGCGACGGCGAGACCTCGTTCCGGATGACCGGCGGGGCGGTCCAGGCCTCCGACGGTGACATCTTCTCGGTCCAACAGGCCGACGCCGACATCGAGTTGAGCGGTGGCGCCGACGTGAAGACGAAGGACGGAAAGCTGCTGCGGGTCACGGACAAGGGCAGGGCGACGTTCACGGCGGACGGCGAGAAGCTGAAGGGCAGCGTGGCCGTGGGCAAGGGCTCATCCGCCGCCCTCGATCTGACCGGCTCCGCCGATCTGGACGGAAAGATCGTGGGAGCGGCGTCGCTGACGCTCGGCCCCAAGACGCAGTGGTCCGTGTCCGGGGACTCGGCGCTGAAGGGCCTGAAGCTGGCGGACGGCGCGAAGGTCTCCGACGTGATCGTGGGCAACGGTCACACGGTGACGTACGACACGGCGTCGAGCCCGGACCTGCACGGGAAGAAGTACCAGCTGGAGGGCGGCGGCACGCTCAAGCCCGCGTAGCGCCCGGGGCGGGCCCGGGTCGGGGCCGGGGCGCTATCGGCGGTTCTGGAGCGCCGCGGCCCGTTCCCTGATCTCGGGCAGCTTCCCCATCAGGGCGAGGCCGGGGCAGAACGTCTCGTAGCCGTCGCGGTGCCCGGACACCGCGGAGAATTCGTGGGCCGTGCCCGCTCTGAAACGGGCCAGGTCGTTGCTGGACACCAGGCGTACGTGCGAGCGCGGGTCGATCCCGGACAGGCCCAGCTTCCAGGCGGCGACGGCGGCGATCGCGTCGGTCATCGCCTTCGGCACCGGGGTGCCCTCGGTGAACGTGCCGATCGCGGCGATCCCCGCCGTGTTCCGGTTGAAGCCCTGCGCGTGGGCGCCGATGACGGGCCGGCCGATGCCGCCCGCACGCCCCTCGTAGACCGTTCCGCAGCGGTCGACGAGGAAGTTGTAGCCGATGTCGTCCCACTCCTTGCCGCCCGATGCGCCGCCGCCCGCCTGACCCGCGTACAGGTAGCGGATGATGCGCGGCGCGTCCGCGCAGTCGTAGTCGTTCGGCGAGTCGGTGTGGTGCAGGAAGACGGCCTTGACGCGGTCGCCGTAGCGGACCGGGTCGCGGTGGTACGTCTCCGCTCCCGCGAGCCACCTGCCGCGCGGCACGATCCGTGGGCGCGCCGCCGGTACCCGGCCGCCCACGGCCGCGACCCGCTTCACCGGTGCCGCGGAGGCCGGCAGCTCGCCGCGGGCCGTGGCCGCGAAACGCGCGGGCCCGGGCCGGTCGACCGTCGCGGCACACAGCAGAAGGAGCCCGAGGGCCAGGGCTCCGGGCAGCCAGCGCAACTTTCTCCGTACGACGTGCACGCCTCCCACCCTCAGCCCGGCGCGCCCTGTGCGGTCAGCCACAGTGGGCCAGGTGGTGGAACCATCGGGGGCACCCGGGCGTTTCTTACCGGTATGGACCTCCACATACTCGACGTGCTGCTGCTCGTGGTGGCCCTCGCCTACGCCGTGTCCGGCTACCGGCGCGGACTGCTCGCGGGCTGCGTCTCGCTGGCCGGGTTCGTGGGCGGTGCGGCCGTCGGCGTCTGGCTGCTGCCGTACCTGATGGAGACGGTCACGCCGGGCACCACATCGGCCACGATCGTCGCCGTCCTCACGGTGCTCGTACCGGCGGTCGCCGGGCACGGTCTCGCCGGGCTGCTCGCGGCGCGGGTGCGCGGCGGCATGTCGCACGCGCCGGGTCCGCTGCGCGTGGCCGACGGGGTGGGCGGCGGCGCGGCGACCGCGGTGGCCGCCCTGGTGGTGGCGTGGGTGGCGGGCAGCGTCCTCGTCGCCTCCTCCTCCACGGTCCTCAACCAGGCGATCCGGAACTCCTCGGTGCTCGGCGCGGTGCAGCACACCATGCCGTCGACGACCCCGTCCTGGTTCTCACAGGCCACGGGCGCGCTCACCTCGGCGGGCTTCCCCCAGGTCTTCGACCCGTTCGCGAGCGAGCCGCCCGCCAAGGTGGCGAAGCCCTCCGGGGACAACGTCACCGCCAAGGCGACCGCCGCCGCCCAGCGCAGCAGCGTGAAGGTGCAGGGCGCGTCGGGCACCCAGGGCCGCGAGGGCAGTGGCTTCGTGTACAGCTCCGAGCACGTCATGACCAACGCCCACGTGGTCGCGGGCATCGACGACCCGACGGTCCGGGTGGGCGGCACGGGCCACGCGTACGAGGCGAAGGTCGTCCTCTTCGACCCCGACAAGGACGTGGCGGTCCTCTACGTCCCCGGGCTCGACGCCCCGTCGCTGCGCTTCGACGACTCGGCCGAGCGCGGCGACGCCGCCGTGGTCGCGGGCTACCCGCAGGACGGCGGCCTCGACCTCCAGGCCGCCACCGTCGACGACACGATCAAGGCGGCGGGCCAGAACATCTACGGCTCGGGCAACGTCACGCGCGACATCTACTCGATCCGCTCCACGGTCCTGCCCGGCAACTCCGGCGGCCCGCTCCTCGACACGGACGGCGAGGTGTACGGGGTGGTGTTCGCCCGGTCCACGACGGACGACGGGACGGGCTACGTGCTGACGGTGGACGAGGTGTCGCCCGACGCGCAGCGGGCGGCGTCGGCGACGGCGGCCGTGGACACCGGGGCGCTCATCTCCTCGTAGCCGTACGGGGTCAGCTCAGCGACTTCCCCGTCGGGACGACCACTCCGTACAGGTCGGTGATCGTCGCCAGCGCCCCGAGGTGCACCTGCTCGGCGGGCAGTTCGACGCCGCCGACCGAGGTCAGGGGGCGCGTCGCGCAGGCGTCGGCGACGACGGTGGGCCTGTTGCCGCGCAGGAACGCGCCCTGCGCGGTGAACTGCACGCACATGTGCGACATGAACCCGATCACGATGACGTCCTTGTGGCCCGCGGCGTCGACGCGCTCGCCCAGGTCGGTGCCGACGAAGGAGTCCGGGGCGGGCTTGACCACCACGGCCTCGCCCTCGACGGGTGCCACGTCGGGGTGGATCTCCCCGATCTCGGCGCGGATGTCGTACGCGGAGCCCTCGCCGCCGTCGTGCTGGACGTGGACGATCGTCGAGCCCGCCGCGCGGGCGCGGGCGAGGAGTGCGGCGGCGTTGTCGAGGGCGGTCCGCCAGCCCTCCAGCTCCATCACGCCGCGGGTGTAGGTGTTCTGGTAGTCGACCAGGATCAGCGTCGCGTCGGCGAGCGAGGCGGGCGTCTCGTCGAGGCCGTTGAGGGTGCGAAGAGTGGTTGTTGGCATGCCTGGAACGCTACGAGCGGCGCCGCCATGTCGGCAATGACGGCTAACATGCAGATTCGGACACGCCCAGGGAGAGGGGCCCACCGTGAGCGGCGGGAGCGCCACCGAACGACTCGTCGTCATCGTGCTCTTCGAGGGCGTCGACCTGCTCGACGTCACGGGCCCACCCGAGGTGTTCGCGCTGGTCAGGCGGGAGGCGAAGGACCCCGACGCCACCTACCGGGTGCTCCTCGCCGCCGAGACCCCGGACCCCGTCACCACGTCCGCGGGCGTACGCGTCCTGCCCGACGTCACCTTCGACGACGCGGCCCGCCTGGGCATCGACACCCTCCTGGTGCCGGGCTCGGTCGAGGCCGACGCGGAGCGCGGGGTGCGCGCCCTGGCGGAGCCCGCCGTGGTCGACCGGGTGCGGACGCTCGCCGGGCGGGCCCGCCGGGTCGCGTCGGTCTGCGTCGGGGCGCATCTGCTCGCGGCGGCCGGACTGCTCGACGGCAAGCGCGCCACCACCCACTGGTCGACCGCGCGCCAACTGGCGGACGAGCACCCGGAGATCGACGTCGACCCCGACCCGATCTTCATCCGCGAGGGAGACATCTGGACGGGCGCCGGGATCAGCTCCTGCCTCGACCTGTCCCTCGCCCTGGTCGCCGACGACCTCGGCGAGCCGACGGCGCTGCGGGTGGCGCGGCAGCTGGTGATGTACCTGAAGCGGCCGAGCGGCCAGAGCCAGTTCAGCGTGCCGCTGGCGCAGGCCTCCACGACGCGGCGCGTGGAGGACCTGCGCCAGCACATCACCCGGAGTCTCGGCGGACCGCTCACCGTCGCGGAGCTCGCTGCGCACGCCCACGTCAGCGAGCGCCAGCTCACCCGGATCTTCAAGTCCGAACTGGGCACGACACCGAGCGCGTACGTCGAGTCGGCGCGCGTCGAGCGGGCCCGTCAGCGGCTGGAATCCACCGACGACACGCTCGACCGGATCGCCTCCACCTGCGGTTTCGGCACGACGGACACGCTGGTGCGGGCCTTTCGCCGCCAGCTCGACACGACGCCGACGGCGTACCGGCACCGCTTCCGCGTATCCGTGTAGCGGCTCAGTAGTGGGTGCCGCCGTCGATACGGATCTCCGTACCGGTGATGAACTTCCCGTCTTGCGACGCGAGCATCGCGACGACCCCGGCCACGGCCTCGGGCCCGGCGAATCCGTCACCCAGCGAGGGCGACAGCTTCGCGAAGAGGCTCCAGTCGGTGTCCTCGGGCAGGCCGGGGCCCTGGCTCTGCTTGCTCATCCCGGAGCCGTCGGTCATGCCGGACGCGATGGAGCCGGGCTGCACGGCGGTGAACCGGATGCCCTGCTTGCTGTACTCGGCGGCCAGCGCGTGCGTCATGGACTGGACGCCGCCCTTGCTCGCCGCGTACGCCGCCATGTACGGGTGGGCGAACTGCGCGGACGTCGAGCTGAAGTTGACGACGGCGGAGTCCTCGCCCTGGAGAAGCGCCGGTATCGCCTCGCGGATCATCAGGAAGGTACCGGTGAGGTTGACCGCGAGCACCTGGTTGAACTCGGCGAGCGTCGTCTTCTCGGTGTGCGAGGAGCGCAGGATGCCGGCGGCGTTGACGAGTACGTCCAGGCCGCCCAGCGCCCGCACGGCCCCGGCGACGGCGTCGCGCACGGACGCCTCGTCGGCGATGTTCACGACGACCGTGGTGAGGCGCTCGGCGTCGGCGCCGGCCTTGCTCACGGTGTCCTGGAGGCCGGCCTCGCTGACATCGGCCGCGACGACCCGGCCGCCCTCCGCCAGCATGCGCAGCACCGTGGCCTGGCCGATGCCGGATCCGCCACCGGTGATCAGTGCACGGCGTCCTTCGTAGCGATTCAGGCGGTTCATGGCGACTCCTTACGTTCCTGTGTGCGTCCTCGCACGCTGCTCACCGTACGCTTCGGTGGCACGTTTTGCCATAACGGCGTTTCGTGCCATTTCATTCCCGGTGCGGTTACGCTTCGTCAGGTGAACGAGCCCAGAACTCCCCCTCCGTCGCCTGCGCAGCCCTCGCTGACCGAACGCCGCAAAGCGGCGACCCAGCTCGACATCGCCCGCGCGGCGATGGAGCTGTTCACCGAGAAGGGCCCCGACGGCACCACGGCCGAGGAGATCGCGCGCGGCGCCGGGGTCGCGCTGCGCACCTTCTACCGCTACTTCCGCAACAAGCAGGACGCCGTGGGGCCGCTGCTCGCGTCGGGTGGCGACCGCTGGCGCGCGCTGCTGGCCGCGACGAAGCCGGGCACGCCGCTGCCGCAGGCCCTCGAATCGGCCGCGGCGGCGACGCTCTCGCCCCCGGACGAGGCGGCGGAGGAGGCGCTGCTTGGCACCCGGACCCTGCTGCGTGCGGCCCAGGACGACCCGGCCCTGCGCGCGGTCTGGTACCGGGTCAACCAGGAGTCGGAGGAGCAGCTGCTCGCGGTGGTGACACACCTCGCGGGCCCCGACGCGGACCCCCTGGAGACCCGCCTGACGGCCGCCGCGGCGACCGACGCGATCCGGGTGGCCCTTGAGCTCTGGGCCACGACGGACGCCCCCACCTCCGGCCCCAACTCCCCCGCGTCCCTGGCGATCCGCGGCCTGCGCCACCTGAAGGCGGGGACCGCTGGGTAACCGGCGACGGGGGCCGGGGCGTGGCCTCGTGGCACGGAGCCGGGAAGCCCGACGGCGGGGCCGTGTCGGGCAACCGCGGGATGCGCCCCCACGGGGAGGCGCGTGGCCGTGCGCCGTCGTGCTCCCGTGCCGCCCCCACGCGCGACTGCCCGGCGCACGCACCGCGCCTACTCTCTAGTTCCCTGGGCCGCGAACTCAGGTATCCCGAGGGCACATTGAGGGCACGAGCCCCCGGACGCCAGCCACCCGACCCGCCGGAGGCACACCGTGCTGGACCCTGGAGACGTAAGCCCGGGAGCCATCGTCGTCGTGGGCGCCGGGGTCGCGGGACTCGCGGCGGCCCGGCACCTGACCAGGGCGGGACTGCACCCACTGGTCCTGGAGGCCACCACAGCCATCGGGGGCCGCATGTCCACCGAGAAGGTCGACGGCTTCCGCCTCGACCGGACCGGCCGGCCACTGTGCACCTCGTACCCCGAACTGCGCCGCGACCCCGCCCTCGCTCCCCTCCGCCTGCGCCGCTTCTCCCCCGGCGCGCTCGTGCACAGCGAGGGGCTGCGCCACCGGGCGGGCGAACCCACCGGCTCCCGGCGCACGAGGGGCGCACTCGATGCGGCACGCGCCCTGGCGAGCGCCCCTCGGAGTCGGCGCGGCACGCGCCCCACCCTTGGCAGTCCGCTCGACCACGCGCGCCTCGGTGCGACTCTGGCCCGGCTCGCGACGACGGAACCGTCCCGCCTCCTCACCCGCCCCGAACTCCCCGCCGCCCAGGCCCTCTTGAGCCGGGGCCTGCCGCCCTCGACCCTCCACGGCTTCGTACGCCCCCTGCTCTCGGCCCTGCTCTGCGACCCGGACCTCGGTACCTCCAGCCGCTGCGCCGACCTCGCCCTGCACGCGTACGCGGCGGGCTGGCTCGCCGTGCCGGAGGGCGGCGCCGACGCGCTGCCGGAGCTGCTCGCCGCGGGCCTGCCGCCCGGCACGGTGCACACCGGCGTACGGACCACCGCGGTCGCCACGACCTCGGTCACGACCACCGAACTCGGCCGACTCCCGTGCCGCGCCGTGGTGTTGGCGACCGGCGCGCACGACGCCGCCGCACTCCTCCCGGGCCTGCGCGTCCCCGGCTTCCACGAGGTCACGGTCGTGCACCACGCCATGCCCGAGCCGCCGCTCACCGAACCCGCGCTGCTGCTCGACGCGGACCGGCTCGGCCCGGTCGCGCACACGTCGGTGATCAGCCAGGTGGACCCCACGAGAGCCCCCGCGGGCCGCGCCCTGGTCTCCTCGACGGTCCTCGGCCCACCGCCCACGGACCGCGAACTCCGCACCCAACTCGGCACCCTCTACGGCACGTCGACCGCCGACTGGGAAACCCTGGCCGTGCACCACGACGCCCACGCCGTACCGGCGATGCCGCCCCCGCACGACCCGCGCCGCCCGGTCCGCCTCCTCGACGGCCTGTACGTGTGCGGGGACCACCGGGACGCCGGCACGGTGCAGGGCGCCCTCCACTCGGCCCGCCGGGCGACCCGCGCGCTCCTGACGGACCTGGGCATTCCCGAACCCACGGCGCCCCCGATCACCAACGCCGCGTAACCCTCCATACCGCGCCCGCCTCCGTGGCCCAACTCCGGGGGCGGGCGCACCAGACGCCGAGCCTCACCCCAGCGCCGCGACCCGCTCCCGGTACCCCCGGACGGGCCCCGCGTCGCGGTACGGCTCCAGCCGCCGCTCGAACTCCCGCACGTACTCGTGCGCCCGCACCGAGCGCATCTCGGCCGCGGCGGACGCCGCCTCCGCCCCGAGCGCGCACGCCGAGTCCAGCTCCCCGAGCCCGAGCCGCGCCGAGGCCAGCACCACCCGGCAGAACAACCGGCTGCGCGCGAACCCCGGCGCCCGCAACTGCAGGGACCGCTCCGCATGCTGCGCCGCGGCCCGGTACTGCTGCAGGTCCCGGTGGCAGTGCCCGAACTCGTCCGCCAACTGCGCCTCGTCGAAGAACCGCGCCCACGGCGGCACCTCGTCCCCGGGCCGCACCGCCCCGAGCGCCCGCTCGGCCCGCACCAGCGACGCCGTGCACGCCCGCACCTCGCCGAGCACCCCGTGCCCGCGCGCCTCCACGGCGTGCAGCAGCGCCTGCACCGCGGGCGGCGCCGAAGCCCCCACGCCCTGCTGTGCGACCCGCGCGAGCTGCACCGCCTCCCGGCCGTGCCCGAGATAGACGGCCTGCCGGCTCATCGTGACCAGCACGTACGACCCGTACATCCGGTCCCCCGCGGCCTGCGAAAGACGCAGCGCCTGCACGAAGTACCGCTGGGCAAGACCGTGCGCCGCGATGTCGTACGAGGTCCAGCCCGCGAGCCGGGTCAGATCGGCGACGGCGCAGAACAGTCGCCGCCCGTGCTGCTCCCCGTACGCCCCGCGCAGCATCGGCTCGGCCTCGTGCTCCAGGTACCGGACGAGGGCCTGGCGCGCGTGCCCGCCCCCGTACGCGTGGTCGAGCGCGCGGAACAGCTCGCCCACGGAGCGCAGCGCCGCGATGTCCCCGCTCGTCACCCGGTGTCCGGGCCCGCGCTCGGTCTGCCCCCGCTGTCGCGGCACGGCGGCGCCCACCGCCTCCAGCACCGCGCCGGGCCGCCCCTGCACCGGCACCCGCGGCAGCTGCTCGCCGTGGGCCACCCGGTCGTCGGCGCGGCCGATCAGCCAGTCGCGGCTGGGCACGACGAGCCCGGCCGGGGTGAAGGCGATCTTGCGGAGTTCGGCATGGCTGCCGGAGTCCTTGCGCCACAGGCCGCTGACGATGTCGACGGCCTCCTCGGGCGATCCCGCGAACTCAAGACCCGCGTAGACGGGCGCACACGCGTCGAGCCCGAGGTCCTGTGCGGAGAGGCGGCGGCCGAGGCGGCGTGTGAACACCTCGGCGATGAGCGCGGGCGTTGTCCCTCTGGGCTGCTGTCCGCGCAGCCACCGGGTCACGGATGTCTTGTCGTACCGCAGGTCAAGCCCGTGTTCGAGCCCTAGCTGGTCCACGCGGCGCGCGAGGCCCGCGTTGGAGAAACCGGCCTCCGCGATGAGCGCGGCGAGCTGGCGGTTCGGGGTGCGCTGCGGAGGTCGTTCCGTCATGCTGTGCGTTTGCCTTCCGGGCCCTTGGAAGCGGTAAAGGGGGGCCATCGAGTGCCCCCCTCTAGTCGCTGCTCCCTCATGGAACGGCGTACGCCGTGACCGGCTCTCGCTCACGGACGGCGCCGAAATTATCACGCAGCGCACACGGCGTCCCCCAATCAGCCGAGTCGAACCCCTCCTTCATCCGATCGTGTGACAAACCGCGCGAGGGGTGGACGGCTGAGCCGCGATCCGGGAGCCGTAGAGTTGCTCCGGGCGCGTTATATGCACGGTGAAGGTTCTTAGGGAGGCACTTGCCGTGAGTGAGTTCCGGTTCGTCCGCATGGGTTTCGGTGCGGACATGGTCGATTACCAGGTCGCCTGGGACGAGCAGCGCCGTGTGCACGCCGCTCGCTTTGCCGACGAGGTGCCCGACACCTGTCTGCTCCTGGAGCACCCGCCCGTCTATACGGCCGGCCGCCGCACCGCCCCCGAGGAGCGCCCGCTCGACGGCACCCCCGTCATCGACGTGGACCGCGGCGGCAAGATCACTTGGCACGGCCCCGGCCAGCTCGTCGGTTACCCGATCCAGAAGCTCCCCCGTCCCGTGGACGTGGTCGCGCATCTGCGCCGCCTGGAGGACGCGATGATCGCGGTCTGCGCCGAGTTCGGCATCGAGGCGGCGCGCATTGAGGGCCGGGCCGGGGTATGGGTGCTCGGCGACCCGATCGAGCAGCGCACGACCCGCAGGGAGAGCAGCGGCCTGTCGCTGGACTTCGACCCCCGCCTCAGCAGTGAGGACGAGGAGTTCGACCACCGTCTCGTCGGCGCCGAGTACGCGCCGTCGAACGCGGGCCAGCGGCACGAGGACCGCAAGATCTGCGCCATGGGCATCCGCGTCGCCAAGGGCGTCACGATGCACGGCTTCGCGCTGAACGTGAACCCGGACACCTCGAACTTCGACAAGATCATCCCGTGCGGCATCCGCGACGCGGGCGTGACCTCCCTCTCGTACGAGCTCGGGCGCGAGGTCACGATGGACGAGGTGCTGCCGATCGCAGAGAGGCATCTGCGGTCCGTCCTGGGGAACGCGGACCTCAAGCCGCGCGCCATCGAGAAAACGGCGAAGGCCTCGGTATAGCCCATACGGGGAATGCACCCCGCAGGCCGCCGGTTGGCCACCCGTAAGGGCCATGAACATCACGGGCGTACCCTGATGTACGCCGAGGAATCAAAGCTTTAGGGAGCCGGTCGTGTCCGCAGTCGCACCCGACGGACGCAAGATGCTGCGCCTGGAGGTCCGTAACGCTCAGACCCCCATCGAGCGCAAGCCCGAGTGGATCAAGACCCGGGCGAAAATGGGTCCCGAATACACGAAGATGCAGAACCTCGTGAAGTCCGAGGGCCTGCACACGGTCTGCCAGGAGGCGGGCTGCCCCAACATCTACGAATGCTGGGAGGACCGCGAGGCCACCTTCCTCATCGGCGGTGACCAGTGCACCCGGCGCTGCGACTTCTGCCAGATCGACACGGGCAAGCCCGAGCCGCTCGACCGTGACGAGCCGCGCCGCGTCGGCGAGTCCGTCGTCACGATGGACCTGAACTACGCCACGATCACCGGCGTCGCCCGCGACGACCTGGCGGACGGCGGCGCGTGGCTGTACGCGGAGACGGTCCGCCAGATCCACCGCCAGACCACCAACCGCGCGGAGGGCCGCACCAAGGTCGAGCTCCTCGCCCCCGACTTCAACGCGAACCCGGAGCAGCTGGCCGAGGTCTTCTCCTCCCGCCCCGAGGTCTTCGCGCACAACGTCGAGACGGTCCCGCGGATCTTCAAGCGGATCCGTCCGGGCTTCCGCTACGAGCGTTCGCTGAAGGTCATCACCGAGGCCCGTGACTTCGGCCTGGTCACCAAGTCGAACCTGATCCTCGGCATGGGCGAGACCCGCGAGGAGATCAGCGAGGCGCTGCGCCAGCTGCACGACGCCGGCTGCGAGCTGGTCACCATCACGCAGTACCTGCGCCCCTCGGTGCGGCACCACCCCGTGGAGCGCTGGGTCAAGCCGGCCGAGTTCGTGGAGCTGCAGCAGGAGGCCGAGCAGATCGGTTTCTCCGGTGTCATGTCGGGCCCGCTGGTCCGTTCCTCGTACCGCGCGGGCCGGCTGTTCCAGATGGCCAAGGAGCGGCGCGGCTCCGCCACCGCCCCGCAGACTGTGTGAATTCACGCACAAGAGGCTACTGATCGGTAGTGGCCGGTATGACGCGGTCCTGACGATCCCCGCAGTTGGGGGGCACCGTCAGGGCCGCGTCTGCGTTTGCGGCGCGAGCGTCAAGGCTTCATTGGTGTTTGACCGTCCGGTCACGCCCTGGTAACACCAATCAGTGACTCTGGAATCACGCCCCGTACACCCCGTGCAACAGCCGTGATCACCCTTCGAGGGGGGACCTCAACCATGCAGGCCGCGCCCGTCCGCGCCACCGCCATCCCGACCGTCACCGACGCCCTGCGCGCCGTGGAGTCGCTGCTCATGAGCGGCGGCCAGCGCACCGCTCGCCGCAATGCCTGGACCTCGGTCCTGGAGGACCGCCGCCGTGCCAAGGACCGGGTCGAGGCGCAGCGCGTCCTGGAGGCGGCCGCCGCACGGGTCTGAACGAACCGGGTGCAGGTGCGGGTTCTTCCCGCCCCCTTGGCCACGTAGACTTCAGGACATGGCGAGGAAGGAAACTGCAGCGGACGCTGCTAACACCGGGCGGCTCAAGCAGATCGCTCAGACCTACAAGATGACCCGCAGGGTCGACACCAAGATCGGTCTCGTTCTCGCGGCTGTGGGAATCGTCACCTTCGGTGTCCTCCTCGCGATCGGCTTCTTGCTCGGTCACCCCATCTACCTCGGAATTCTCGGCCTCCTGCTCGCTTTCCTCGCGATGGCGATCATCTTCGGGCGCCGAGCCGAGAAGGCCGCCTTCGGGCAGATGGAGGGACAGCCCGGCGCGGCCGCGGCCGTGCTCGACAACATCGGACGTGGCTGGACGACGACCCCCGCGGTCTCCATGAACCGCAGCCAGGACGTGGTGCACCGCGCGGTCGGCAAGGCCGGCATCGTGCTCGTCGCGGAGGGCAACCCGAACCGGGTGAAGTCGCTCCTCGCGGCCGAGAAGAAGAAGATGGCCCGCATCGTCTCCGACGTCCCGGTCCACGACTTCGTGGTGGGCACGAGCCAGGGACCCGAGGGAACGGTTCCGCTGAAGAAGCTCCGCACGACGATGCTCAAGCTGCCGCGCGTGCTGACCGGCCCCCAGGTGACCGCGACCAACGACCGGCTGAAGGCGATGGGCGACCTCATGTCGAACATGCCGCTGCCGAAGGGTCCGATGCCGAAGGGGATGAAGATGCCCAAGGGCGGCGGCGGCCGGACCCGCTGACGCTCTCCATACGCAAATGTGGCGGGCCGGAACCCTCGGGTTCCGGCCCGCCACTTGTCGTTCCGGGTCGGTCAGCTGCGGACCTCGACCGACTTCGCCACGCGGTCGTGCAGGCCGCGGCCGTCACGGTCCCAGATCAGCGCCGGGACGGCGACGCACAGCAGCACCGAGCGGGCGAGCACCCGGCCGAAGCCGATGCGCCCGCCGGCCTCGGAGACGACCCGCAGGCCGAAGAGGCGCTTCCCGGGCGTGCAGCCGATGGTGCCGACCGTGAGCACGCTGAGTGCGAAGAAGATGAGCAGCGCCCAGTTCCCCGTCGCCTGGTTGTAGCCGTGCGTGACCAGGCCGTATGCGATCAGCATGCACAGCGCCCAGTCGACGACGAGGGCTCCGATACGGCGGCCGGGGCGCGCGATGGAGCCGGGTCCGTGCTCGGGCAGACCGAGCTGTTCACCGCGGTAACCGAAGTCGGCGCCCGCCTGTTCCATGGCCTCACGAGGCCCGGACAGCCACGATCCCATTGCTTCCCTGTTGTCCACGCGTCAACGGTACTGCGCCGCTCCCCTGATGCGGTCCCGACCCCTGCTCCGGTTAACTTGGGCGAAACAAATGGGTCATGCTTGAGAAATCACGCCTGCATATCGTCAGGCCCCAGCGTGTGCCGCCGCACCGGTCGCGCGCGATCGAGCTGCCAAGAGCTGCAACCCCGCCCCTCCCTGGGTGGGAGTAGGAGGAGTTGGATGTTCCAGAACGCCGATGACGCCAAGAAATTCATCGCGGACGAGGACGTCAAGTTCGTCGACGTTCGCTTCTGCGACCTGCCGGGTGTGATGCAGCACTTCACGGTGCCGGCTGCGGCGTTCGACCCCACGGAAGAGCTGGCCTTCGACGGCTCGTCGATCCGCGGCTTCCAGGCCATCCACGAGTCCGACATGGCGCTGCGCGCGGACCTCACCACCGCCCGCGTGGACCCCTTCCGCCGCGACAAGACGCTGAACGTCAACTTCTTCATCCACGACCCGATCACGGGCGAGCAGTACAGCCGTGACCCGCGCAACGTGGCGAAGAAGGCCGAGGCGTACCTGGCCTCCACCGGCATCGCCGACACCGCGTTCTTCGGCCCCGAGGCCGAGTTCTACGTCTTCGACTCGGTGCGCTTCGAGACGACGGCCAACCGCTCGATGTACGAGATCGACTCCGAGGCGGGCGCCTGGAACACCGGCGCCGCCGAGAACAACCGTGGCTACAAGGTCCGCTACAAGGGCGGCTACTTCCCGACCCCGCCGGTCGACCACTTCGCCGACCTGCGCGCCGAGATCTCCCTGGAGCTGGACAAGAACGGCCTGCAGGTCGAGCGCCAGCACCACGAGGTCGGCACCGCGGGCCAGGCCGAGATCAACTACAAGTTCAACACGCTGCTCGCCGCGGCCGACGACCTGATGCTCTTCAAGTACATCGTGAAGAACGTCGCCTGGCGCAACGGCAAGACCGCGACCTTCATGCCGAAGCCGATCTTCGGTGACAACGGCTCGGGCATGCACGTCCACCAGTCCCTGTGGGCCGGTGGCGAGCCGCTCTTCTACGACGAGCAGGGCTACGCGGGCCTCTCGGACACCGCCCGGTACTACATCGGCGGCATCCTCAAGCACGCCCCGTCGCTCCTCGCCTTCACGAACCCGACGGTGAACTCGTACCACCGCCTGGTCCCGGGCTTCGAGGCGCCGGTCAACATGGTGTACTCGCAGCGCAACCGCTCCGCGGCCATGCGTATCCCGATCACGGGCTCGAACCCGAAGGCCAAGCGCGTCGAGTTCCGCGCGCCGGACCCGTCCTCGAACCCGTACCTCGCCTTCTCGGCGCTCCTGATGGCCGGCCTCGACGGCGTCAAGAACAAGATCGAGCCGG
Source organism: Streptomyces endophyticus (assembly GCF_035798155.1). Classification (NCBI taxonomy): domain Bacteria; kingdom Bacillati; phylum Actinomycetota; class Actinomycetes; order Kitasatosporales; family Streptomycetaceae; genus Streptomyces; species Streptomyces endophyticus. Next base: position 24,398 of record NZ_JAOZYC010000185.1, read on the forward strand.
CCGAGCCGATCGACAAGGACCTGTACGAGCTGGCTCCCGAGGAGCACGCGAACGTCCAGCAGGTCCCGACCTCGCTCCCCGCGGTCCTCGACGCCCTCGAGGCGGACCACGAGTACCTCCTGGCCGGCGGTGTCTTCACCCCCGACCTGATCGAGACGTGGATCGACTACAAGCGCACGAACGAGATCGCCCCGATCCAGCTGCGCCCGCACCCGCACGAGTTCGAGCTGTACTTCGACCTCTAGACCGTCCCGTAACTCCGGACGCGCTCGTAGCCGAGGGCCCGGTCTCCCCCACCAGGGAGACCGGGCCCTCGGCCGTGTCAGGAGCAGGTAACCCTCGTCGGGCGAAAATCGGCCAATCGCCTTAAACTCGGGCAAGTCGCACACGCTGACAAGCCTCGGAGGAGTGCCGTCATGAGCAATCTGTTCGTCGTCGCCTATAACGACCTCGCCACCGCCGACCAGGTCCGCAACCGGCTCCTGGAAATGTCCAAGGAGCACCTCGTCGAGCTCGAGGACATCGTCGTCGTCGAGCGCCGGGAGTCCGACGGGAAGATCAAGCTGCACCAGGCCGTGAACCACACCACGATGGGCGCCACCGGCGGCGCGCTGTGGGGCGGCGTCATCGGCATGCTGTTCCTCGTGCCGTTCCTGGGTGCCGCCGTGGGCGCCGCCGCGGGAGCCGCGGGCGGGGCCGTCACGGACACCGGGATCAACGACAACTTCATGAAGGAACTCAGCGAGAACCTGCGGCCCGGCGCCGCCGCCCTGTTCGTCCTCGTCAAGCAGGCCGCCAAGGACAAGGTCGTGCCCGAGATCGCCACGTACGGCGGTCAGCTCGTGCAGACCTCGCTGAGCAATGACGAGGAGGAGGCGCTGCGCGAGATCCTGAAGGAGAGCCAGGCGAAGGCCGAGGCGTCGGCCTAAGTCGGCCTAAGTCGGCCTAGGTTCTGTCGTAGGAACCGGTCACTGGGCGAGGAGTTCGGGCAGTTGGCCCTCGGTGACCTCGCGGGCCACATCGGCCAGCTTGCGCCGGTGGGATCGCGCGTAGCCCCGCAGTCCCGCGAAGGCCTCGTCCAGTGACAGCCCGTGCCGGGCCGCGAGGATGCCCTTGGCCTGCTCCACGACGACCCGGCTGGACAGCGCGTGCTCCAACTGGCCCGCGAGGACCTGGGTTTCGCTCAGTTCACGCTGCAGGGTCAGGGTGTGCCCCGCGACCTCGGCGAAGAGCCGGACCAGGGCGAGGGCCTCCTCGTCCAGCGGCTTGTCCGGCGCTGTGAACAGCACCAGCGCCCCGACCTGCCCGCTCCTGCCCTGCAGCGGAAGCGCCGTGGCCCGGCCGAAGCCGAGAGCCGTGGCCCGCGGGGACCAGCGCGGCCAGCGCAGCCGGGCGGAGCGCGCGGCGACATCGACGTCCACGAGGGCACAGCCCGTCGTACGGGCGTCGTAGCCTGCGCCCTCCTCCCATCGGGCGGCATCGGCCGCGAGGGAGCCGAGCGAGGGATCGGTGCCGTCGGTGAGGACGGGCGAGTGGCCGCCGGGCACGTACGCCACCTTCGCCCCGCGCGCGTGGAACAGCCGCCTGCCCCCTTCGGCGAGGGTGGCCAGCAGGGCCTGTGTGTCCAAGGGGTCGCGGGCGGCTCCGCCTGTCAACTCGGCGAATACCGCGGCGACTTCCTGCTCTCGCAGTGTCACGGTGGGGACCTCTCAGCCGAGTCGGAGTCGTCCCTGGACGATATCCTGCGCGATATCGCCGATGGGACGACTGTCCGCGAAGGCGCGTACTTTGACCAGTTCCAGCGCGTCCGGTATGCGACAGCCGAGCTGGACGGCCACCATGCCCGCGGCCTGGTGGACCTCGGCGCGGTAGTCGATTCCTCCGAACAGACCGGGTACCGCGTCCGCACCGAGGAAAACGTTGCGGGTCAGGGAATCGGCGACCTGAGTGACGGTCGTGGTGGACGCGGCGTCCGAGCGCACGCCGAAGGCGGCCAGAGCCCCGATACAGCTGTCGGCGGACTGCAGGGGCACGGCGAGCACATGGCCTATTCCGAGCCCCTCGGCGGCCGGCCCGTAGCCGGGCCAGCGGCCCGCCAGCACGCCCCCCGAGGCGACGACCGCACAGCGGTTCCGCACCGCGTCGCGCGCCGGGCCCTCGCCGAGGATGTACTCCAGCTCCTGCGCGGCGCGCGAGGGCTCGTCGGACGAGGCGGCCGCGATCTGGTTCCGGTCGATGTCGACGAGGGTGACGGCGGCGCTGTCGGCCCCGCATGCCTCCGCGACCCCCGTCATGAACAACGGGGGCCGCCCTCCCGTGTCCGCCCAGCGGGCGGCGCGCCGGGCATGGGATTCGAGGAGCTGCGCGGTCAGCTCGTGGCGCCGCGCGCTCGCCTGGTGGATGTGCGCCAGGCGGACATGCAGATCGCCGCCGCGCTCCCGGGCCAGGTCCTCGCACTCGCGGACAAGTCTCAGCTCGCGGTCGGCGCGCTCGCGGGCGCGGGCCGCTCGCTGCCAGACGGCCGCCGCCTGTTCCGCCGAGCTCCCCCCGAGGGTCATGACTTCAGCGTACGCCCAAGGAACGGATCACGAGGCTCCGTTGCTCCGGCCGCCCTCCTCCATCAGCAGCACGACGCCGCCGCGGTGCCCATCGAAGGGGCTGCAGTTCACCGTGCAGTTGATGCTGCGGCCGAGGCGGTTGACGGCGGCGATCATCACGGGGTTGCCGCGGCTGCGGGTCTTGACGCAGTCCTCCACGGCCTCCCGCAGCGACCGGGTGGGCAACCCGAAGTCGAGGTCGAAGAAGGGCTCGTCGACCGCCTCGTCCTGGCGCAGCCCCCACAGGTCGCTCGCGCCCCGGTTCCAGCTCTTGACCCTGAGGTCCTTGTCGAGGACGACGATGGCGGCCGCGATGGAGGTGAGCACCCCCTCCAGGAAGGCGCGGGTCTCGTCGAGCTCGTCGCTGCGGATCCGCATTTCCTCGTTCATCGTCTCCAGTTCCTCGTTGCCGGACTGGAGTTCCTCGTTCGTGGTCTCCAACTCCTCGTTCGTGGACTGGAGTTCCTCGTTCGTCGTCTCCAACTCCTCGATGGAGGACTGGAGTTCCTCGTTCGTCGTCTCCAACTCCTCGTTCGTGGACTGGAGTTCCTCGTAGGCCGTCTCCAGGTCCTCGCGTACGCGCTTGACCTCGGCCTTGAGCTGGGTGGCCACCGTGACGTCGGTGAACGTGATGTGGGTGGCCGCCGGCATTCCGCCGGCGCCGATCAGCGGCTGGACGACGATGTCGAAGAACTGGGCGTCCTCGCCGACCCGGCGCTCCGCCCCGTTCACCCGCAGCGTCCGGCGCTCGTGCGTGGCCTGGTCGATCAGTGAACGCAGCTCGACGGGCCGGTAGGAGATCTCGAGATCCCGGAAGGGGCGGCCGATGTCGTTCGTGGTGAGGCCGAACTGCACGCGCGCGTGCTGGTTGATGAGAACGACGGAGCCCTCGGCGTCCACGGCGAGGGCTGCGCCGGGCGAGGCGTCGAGGATCAGATCGCGCAATTGGCGGTTCCGGGCCATGTGCTGCATCTCCCCGCCCAGGTTCGAGCGCAACTTCACCGGGGTGGGCTGGTAGGGGGCCGAGGAGTCACCCGCCCGGCGGCGGAAGATGCGCTGGCGCATGCTGACGACGTCGAAGCGGTCGGCGTCGTTGAGCAGCATCTCGGCCTTGCCGAGAAAGAGGAACCCGCCCTCGCGCAGCGCGAAGTGGAACCGGTCGATGATCTGGGTCTGCGCCTCGACGTTGAAGTACATCAGCGCGTTGCGGCAGACCAGCAGGTCGAGGCGGGAGATGGGGGCGTCGCGGGTGATGTCGTGGCGGCCGAAGATGACGCGGCGGCGCAGGTCGGAGCGGAAGAGGTAGCGGGCCCCGTTCTGCTCGAAGTACTTCTCGCGCAGGGCGTCGGAGAGCGGCTCCAGGGCCTTGGCCGGGTAGAGGCCGGAGCGCGCGTCGCGCAGGGCCTCGTCGTCGACGTCGGTGCCGTAGATCTTGACGCGGTTGAGGGTCTCCTCGACGCCGAGGGCCTCGGCGAACATGATCGCCAGCGAGTACGCCTCCTCGCCGCTGGAGCAGCCCGCGCTCCACACCCTGATCTCGTCCTCCGGGCCGTGCTCGGACAGGACCTCGGGGATCACCTCACGCTGCAGGTACGTCCAGGCGTCCGTGTCGCGGAAGATGGAGGTGACGTTGATCAGGATGGTGTTGAAGAGGGCGCTGAATTCATCCGCGTTCGTCTCCAGCTGGTCGCGGTAGTCGGCGTACTCCTCGATGCCGACATCGCTCATGCGCTTGCGGATCCGGCGTCCCAGGGACGAGCGCTTGTAGCCCGTGAAGTCGAAGCCGCGGGCGTCCCGAAGAAAGCCGAGCAGCTCCTCCAGCTCCTCGTCCGTCTCCACGTCACGCCGTGCCTCGCTCATCGCTGTCCTACCTACTGCTGCTTGGTGTCGACCAGTCCGCGGATCACCGTCGGGATTTCATTCAGCGGTAGCACGAAGTCCACTGTGCCCGTACCCACCGCCGCCTCCGGCATGCCCCGGAACTCCGCGGTGTGCGGATCCTGGGCGATCACGGTACCGCCGCGGGACTTCACGGCGTCGACACCCATGGCCCCGTCGTTGCCCGTGCCGGTCAGGACGACGGCGATGGCGCGGCGTCCGTAGGCGCCTGCGACGGATTCGAAGAGCAGGTCGGCGGAGGGGCGCAGGAAGTGGACCAGTTCGCTCTGGGAGAGGCCGAGGATGCCGTCCGGTCGCACGAGGAGATGACGGTCGGGCGGCGCGATGTAGACGGTGCCGGGCCGGGCCGCCTCGCCCTCCTCGGCGAGTTTGACGCGCAGGACGCTGCGGCGGTCGAGGATCTCCGCGAGGACGGTGCGGTGGCGCGGGTCCAGGTGCTGGACGACGAGGACGGGCACGGGCAGGTCGGCTTCGAGTCCGCCGAGGACGGTGACGAGGGCATGGAGGCCGCCCGCGGACGCGGCGACGGCGACGACGCTGAAGCTGTCGTCCGTACGGTCGGCACTGATCGGTGACGGCACAGCACCGACCCTAAACGCCCGACAGGTTCGCGGCTACGGATGCGTGTCGGCCGGCCGTCACACACCGGTGGCCGCGGTCAGCACCCCCGCCGATATCGCGCCCCGCAGCGCCGCGTGGTCCCGTGCGGTCTGGTCGGCGTAGTGCAGCGCGAACGCGGCGACCGCCCGGTCGAAGCCGTCCTTGCCGCCGAGGTAGGCCGCGAGCGCGACGCGGTCGCCCGAGCGGGCGTGCGCGCGGGCGAGGGCGGTGCCGCACAGCCCGGCGTACGCGAGGAGTTCGTCGGGTGGCATGACGGTGACGTCCGCGGAGCCCTTCATGTCGCGCAGTTGGCGCCAGTAGAAGGAGCGGCCCTGCGGTCCCGTCATCCAGCCGAGGAAGATGTCGCCCGCCGCCTGGAGCAGGCGCTGTCCCGATACGACGCGGTGGCCCGGATGGATGTACGGGCCGTGGTTCGGGATGTGGTCCTCGACGACGGACCGGGTGGCCTCCTTGATCTGGAGGAACAGCGGGTCGTCGGCGTCGCGCCCGGCGAGCAGCACGATGAAGCAGCGGGTGCCGACGCTGCCGACGCCGACCACCTTGCGGGCCGCGTCGACGAAGCGGTAGCGGTCGAGCAGGCGGCGGCGTTCCTCGGCGAGCGTGGAGCGGTAGTCGCCGAACATCTTGCGGACGGCCGCGGCGTCGGACACCCCGGCCGGTTCGAGGAGCGGCGGGTCGTAGGCGATGCGGCGGCGGCCGTCGGGGGTGGTCTCCGTGAGCTTGCCGAGGGCGTGCAGGCTGGTCCGCCGGGTGGCCTGGGCGAGGGTGTGCTCGGCGCGGCGGCGGTGGCGTGCGGTGCGAATGAGCGGGAGCAGCTCGTGGGCGTCGATCCGCTCGTACCAGACGGCGAGCTCACCGAGCGAGGCCAGGCGGCGCATGTTGGTGCGGTACGCGGTGACGGAGGTGAGGGCGGCGCGGTGGGCCTGCCGGTCGGAGTGGCCGTTGTCGCGGGCCGCGACGGCTATGGAGGCGGCGAGGCGTTTGACGTCCCACTCGAAGGGGCCCGGGTACGTCTCGTCGAAGTCGTTGAGGTCGAAGAGCAGGGCGCGGTCCGGAGCGGCGAACAGGCCGAAGTTCAACAGGTGGGCGTCGCCGCAGAGTTGGACGGTGAGGCCGGTGTGGGGTGTCGCCGCGAGGTCGCCGGCCATCACGGCGGCGGCGCCGCGCAGGAAGGCGAACGGGCTCGCCGCCATCCGCCCGTAGCGGATGGGCAGCAGGTCGCGGAGCCGGTCGGCGCCCTGTCGCTCCAGGGTCACGACGGGGTCGGGGCGGTCGGCGGACGGGATCCACGGGCCGTGCGAGGAGCGGGGGCTGTGCTGACGGGCTCGTCGGCCCAGGGCGGCACGTTCGGCGGGGCTGCTCATGGCTGGGCGCCCCGTCGGTCAATGACGCAGGGCGCGGGAGACCTCGGCGGTGATGTCACCGTCGAGGGAGTGGGTGCTGCGCGCGGTGGCGTCCTTGGACCCGCCGCCCCGCACGTCGTTCACGTTGAGCACGACGGTGTCCACCAGCTTGTCGTCGCCGTTCCTGAAGCCGACCTGGACGACGTACGACCTGGTGTCCGACGTGCCGTTGTCGACGGTGACCGGGACCGTGGTGCGATCGCCATCGGAGTTCACGTCGCCGAGCTTCACGTCGCCCTTGGCGTCGACGCCGTCCTTGAAGTCGTCGAACTTCTGCTGCGCCTCCGCGGTCGCCGACGCCACCACGTCGGACGCCCTCGACGCCGCCGAGGAGGCGGCCGATGCCGCCTTCGACGCGGCACTGGAGGGGCTGTCGCCGTCGTCGGAGCAGCCGGCCGCCGCCACGGTCAGGGCCGCCACGCACAGGGCCGCGCCCACCGCTCGGGCGCCTCGTGTGCCTCGTCGTACGTCCGCCATCGCCGACACCTCCGCTCGACCACCACTGCAGGTCGCCTCAGTCAACGGTGGGGCAGGGGCGGGGCGCATGCCAAGGGGGGCAAACAGGTGACCTTCGCGGCGGGGCGGCGGGCAGGATGTGCCGCATGAACACGAAGAGCACAGGAACCGTGCGGCACATCGGTGACGGCGAGCGGCGCGTGCGGCTCGCCGTCGCGCACCGCCTCGCCCCCTCGGTGCGCGCGGACCGCGCCGAGGACGTGGCGCGCTCGCTCGTGGCGCTGCACGGCACGGATCCGGCGACCGTGTACCTGGCGGTGGGGGCGCGGCTCGCGGACGCCTCCGGGACGGTCGCGGACGTCGAGCGGGCGCTGTACGAGGACCGGACGCTGGTGCGGATGCACGGGATGCGGCACACGGTGTTCACGTTCCCGGCGGAGCTGGCGGCGACGGTGCACGCGTCGACCGGGCTCGCGGTGGCGGCGAAGGCGCGGGCCGGGCTGCTCAAGGACATGGTGGGCGGGAGCGACGGGCGCCTCACTCCGGAGTGGCTGGCGGAGGTGGAGGCGTCGGCGCTGGCCGCACTTGAGCGGCGCGGGGAGGCGACGGTGACCGAACTGACCGTGGACGAGCCCCGGTTGAAGGAACACTTCACGTACGGCAGGGGCAGGAGCTACGAGGCCGAGCACACCGTGTCGTCGCGGCTCATGCGGGTGCTCGGGGTGGAGGGGCGGGTCGTACGGGGCCGGCCGCTCGGCTCGTGGACCTCCACGCAGTTCCGGTGGGCGGTCGCGCCGCCGCATCCGGAGCTGCCGGTCGCCGAGGCCCAGGCGGAGTTGCTGCGGCTGTGGCTGGGGGTGTGCGGGCCTGCCACGGAGGGGGACCTCAAGTGGTGGACGGGGTGGAAGGTCACGGACGTGCGCAAGGCGCTCGCCGCGGTGGGGGCGGTGGCGGTGTCGCTGGACGGCGGCGGCACGGGGTACGTGTCGGCGGACCAAGTGGACGCTCCGGAAGGCGACTTGGAGCCTTGGGCGGCGCTGCTGCCGGGCCTCGACCCTACGTCGATGGGCTGGCAGGAGCGTGACTGGTACTGCCCGCCGGAGCTGCGCCCCGCGCTCTTCGACGGGAGCGGGAACATCGGGCCCACGGTGTGGTGGGGCGGGCGGATCGTGGGCGGGTGGTCGCAGGGGGCGGGTGGCGAGGTGGTGTGGCGGTTGCTGGACGCCTCGGGTGGGCGCGAGGCGGAACGGGCCGTTGCCGCGGAGGCGGACCGGTTGTCGTCCTGGCTGGGCGGTACTCGGGTCACGCCGCGGTTTCGTACGCCGCTGGAGAAGGAGTTGGCGTCATCCTGATCTCGGGCCGCGACGGGGCGGGGGTCACGGGGCTCTGCCCCGGACCCCGCGCCTCAATCGCCGGCGGGGCTTGACTTGGTTACCGGCTGTACCGCATCAGCGCCCGCACCATGTGGCACGTCGTGTCGGACGGCGGATGGATCCCGACCTTGTCGGCCGTGGCGCGGATCTTGCGGTTGTGGGCCTGGGTGGGGAGGTAGACGCCGGAGTCGAGCAGGGCTATCGCCAGGCGCATGGCCTTCAGGCGGCGGTTGTGGGTGATGTACCAGTCGCGGGGGCGCCCCGCGGGGAGCGGCCTCTTCTCGAGTGGCGTGTACGGCAGATCGATCAGCATCGGAGCGGCGGCAGCGGGCACAGGCATCCTCCTGTCGCGAACGTCCGAGAGCCCCCGTAGCCCTCGAACACTGCTTCTATTCTACTGCCGACCACTGACAAAAGCCGCTGGCCAGAGCCGACTTGAGGGTCGCCGCACGGCTTCACTCACGTACCGTTGTCCCCATGGAGATCTGGATCAACCCGGCCTGCTCGAAGTGCCGAAGCGCGCTCACCCTGCTCGACGCGGAGGGCGCCGACTACACGGTGCGCCGCTACCTGGAGGACGTACCCACCCCCGCCGAGATCCGCGCGGTGCTCGGCCGGCTCGGCCTTGAGCCGTGGGACATCACCCGCACCCAGGAGGCCGACGCGAAGGAGCTCGGGCTTAAGGACTGGGCGCGCGACGCGGACAGCCGGGAGCGGTGGATCGAGGCGCTCGCCGCCCACCCGAAGCTGATCCAGCGCCCGATCATCACGGCCGAGGACGGCACGGCGGTCGTGGGTCGCAGCGAGGAGTCGGTGCGTGACGCAATGACGCGCCGCTGACTTTGAGCGTTCAGGCTCGGCTCCTCGTACGTAACGGCGTGCGCAACAACGTGCATCTCACGACAGGAGGCGCGCATGTCACGCAGGAGAACTCTCGGCCCGAAGAAGCGGCTCGCCCTCACGACGGCCGCGGCGGTGGTCGCGGGCGGCGGGGCGTTCGCCCTCGCGGCCACGAGCAACGCGTCGCAGGTCGACCAGGGCGCCCAGAGCGGCGCGCAGAGCTCGGCCGTGTGCGAAGGGCTGACCACGGCGCTCGGCAACAACCAGAAGTTCATCGACGGGCAGAAGGCGAACCCTGACGCCCAGTCCGAGGCCCGGATCGCCAACCGCGAAGCGGTGATCGCGGAGATCAAACGGAAACAGGAGGCCTCCGGATGCGATACGGGGGCGGAGGCCACCGCCACCGCCACCGCACCCGATACCACCGCCTCCGCCTCCGACCAGGCCGACGCCCCCGCCTCCGGTGAGCAGGTGTGCGCCGGGCAGCAGGTGACGCTCTCCGGGGAGGGCGGGGCCCCGGCCGCGTCCAGCGACCAGTTCCCGGCGGGCACGCAGCTGAAGGTGACCAACCTCGACAACGACAAGTCCACGACCGTCGAGGTCACCTCCACGTCCGGGTCCTGCGCCCTGCTCAACAACGCCGCGTTCGAGCAGGTCCGGGAGCCCGGCAAGTTCCTGATCCGCAACGCCCGCATCGAAAAGGTCGGGTAACCGGAGCACGGCACATCGCATACAGGTCCACGGGCCACGTCCCACCCCGCACCGCTCAGGTAACACGGGGTTCACAAACGGGCAACGGCCGGGAAATCCCCTGGTGACAAGCTTCCCGGCAGTTCGAGACCCGCGTGAATGAGGATGTGGCCCGTGACCTTCAAGGCTGAGTACATCTGGACCGACGGCACTCAGCCGACGGCCAGGCTCCGTTCGAAGACCAAGATAATCGCGGGCACCCCGCAGGGCCTGGACACGCTCCCGGTCTGGGGCTTCGACGGCTCCTCCACCAGCCAGGCCGAGGGTCACGCCTCCGACCTCGTGCTCCGGCCCGTCGCCCAGTACCCGGACCCGATCCGTGGCGGCGACGACATCCTCGTCATGTGCGAGGTCCTGAACATCGACATGACGCCGCACTACTCCAACACGCGTGCCGCGCTCGCCGAGACCGAGGCGCAGTTCGGCTCCCAGGAGCCGATCTTCGGCATCGAGCAGGAGTACACCTTCTTCGAGGGCGACCGCCCGCTCGGCTTCCCGGTCGGCGGCTTCCCCGCCGCGCAGGGCGGCTACTACTGCGGCGTCGGCACCGACGAGATCCACGGCCGCGACATCGTCGAGGCCCACCTCGAGAACTGCCTGAAGGCGGGTCTCGCCATCTCCGGCATCAACGCCGAGGTCATGCCGGGCCAGTGGGAGTTCCAGGTCGGCCCCGTGGCCCCGCTGGAGGTCTCCGACCAGCTGTGGATCGCCCGCTGGCTGCTCTACCGCACCGCCGAGGACTTCAAGGTCTCCGCGACCCTCGACCCCAAGCCGGTCAAGGGCGACTGGAACGGCGCGGGCGCGCACACCAACTTCTCCACGAAGGCGATGCGCGAGGGCTACGACGCGATCATCACGGCGTGCGAGTCGCTCGGCGAGGGCTCCAAGCCGCTCGACCACGTGAAGCACTACGGCGCCGGCATCGACGACCGCCTCACCGGTCTGCACGAGACCGCCCCGTGGGACGAGTACAAGTACGGCGTCTCCGACCGCGGCGCGTCGGTCCGCATCCCCTGGCAGGTCGCGCAGGACCGCAAGGGCTACATCGAGGACCGCCGCCCGAACGCCAACGTCGACCCGTACGTCGTGACGCGGCTGCTCGTCGACACCTGCTGCACCGCCCTGGAGAAGGCCGGCCAGGTCTGACGGCGCCGGCCGGGTCCGAATCCGGCCATCCGCTTCGGGAGGGTGTCCACATTGTGTGGGCGCCCTCTCGTTCGTGTGACCCATCTGTTTCAATGAAGGCATGGCCAGTCTCTATCGGAACAGCAGCTCGTGGGGTCGTCGGCACGACCTCGAGCCGTTCTGGCCGTCCCGCCAACACCACGATTTCGACCGTGTGTGTCGCCGCGTGAGGAACGCGCGGGCTCTCTAAAGCCGTTGGCCCGACCGCCACGGCCTTCGGTCCGCGCGCACGACGTACGTCCTGCTCCCCGACGTCTCCTCGCGCGAAAGAGTTGACCCATGGCTCATGCCCTTCTGACCGACCCGCTCATCTCCGTCGACACCGCCTGCCGCACGGTGCACGTCGCGGGCCGCCAACTCGACCTCACCTACCTGGAGTTCGAGCTGCTCGCCCATCTCGTCGGGCACCCGCACCGCGTGCACACCCGCGACACCCTCGTCCACACCGTGTGGGGATACGGGCATGTGGGCGACGGCCGCACCGTCGACGTCCATGTCGCCCGGCTGCGCCGGAAGCTGGGCGCCGAGTACCGGGACACCATCCGCACGGTGCGCCGCGTCGGCTACAAGTACACGCCACCCACCGGCAGTTGAGGTGAATTCCGGGGGCCGATTGAACAGGGTCGGCCCCCGTTGCGTACGTAGTCCCATGGGACGCACCTCACGGAAACGGCGCTCATCGCTGGCGACGCGCATGACCATCGCGTCGGCCGCACTGCTCCTGGGCGGAGGTGGGCTGGTCGCGGTCAACGTGTACGCGTCGGCCCACGAGGACTCCGCCGACGGGCAGGACGCGGGCAGCGGGACGCAACAGACACAGCAGACGCAACAAGTGGCCACCATCGACTGTCCGGACGTCGGCGCGCAGCTGTCCGACGTGCCGGACGGCGCCCGCGACGAGGTCGACGGTGAACTCGCCACCCTGGACACCCAAGTCACCGAGGCGTACAAGCGGCTCGCCTCGACGCGGGACGCGGCCGCGCGGGACCCGCGGTTCGTGCGGAACAGCATCATGGATCCGCTGAAGAAGAACCGCGGCACCATCCTTGAGCGCATCCGCCTGGAGATGGAGCGGCGCGGCGGACAGGCCCCCGACGGCATGAACGACATGGCCGAGTGCACGGCCCAGCCCAAGGAGGGCGAACAGCAGCCCCCGGACGGACAGGACGGCGGCTCGGACCAGGGCGGCGGCGGGGACCAGGCCGGCGGCGACCAGCAGCAGGGCAACGGCGGGCAGGCAGGCAACGGCCCCGTCGCCGCCGACTTCGCCGACATCACCAAGGTCCAGCCGAACGTCCAGAAGCCCCAGAATGGCGACAACGCCTCCACCGGCACCTTCACCACCCGCTGCGGCGTGAACGACAACAAGAAGTTCAACACCGACAACCTCATCGTGGCGCCCGGCGTGACCAACGGCGCGCACCACCTGCACGACTACGTGGGCAATCAGGACAACGACGCCTTCTCCAGCAACGACGATCTGGCGAACGCCGACACCAGCTGCCAGAACCAGGGCGACAAGTCCACGTACTACTGGCCGGTGCTGCGCGTGCAGGACGGCTCGGAGGAATTCGACGCCGACAAGGACGGCGGCGGCAAGGAAGGCAACGTCGGCAAGGTCCTTCAGGCCCAGAAGGCGAGCATCAAGTTCGCCGGGAGCCCGCAGGGCGAGGTCGTCCCGATGCCGAAGTTCCTGCGCATCATCACCGGCGACGCCAAGGCCTTCACCAACGGCACGGCGAACGCGAACGCGCACTGGAGCTGCACCGGCTTCGAGGACCGCCAGTTGACGGACAAGTACCCGCTGTGCCCCGACGGTTCGAAGGTGGTACGCAGCTTCGCGTTCCAGAGCTGCTGGGACGGGCAGAACATCGACAGCGCCAACCATCGCACACACGTGGCATTCGCTGACCAGGCCGGCAACTGCCCGCAGAACTTCAAGGCCATCCCGCAGCTGAAGATGCGCCTGGTGTACGACGTGCAGACGCCGACGATCGAGAACGGACAGGTGAAGAACCCGTTCGCGGTGGACGGCTTCCCCGAGCAGCTGCACAAGCCGATCACGGATCATGACGACTTCATCAACGTCTTCGACGACCAGACCATGCAGAAGGTCGTGGACTGCATCAACAAGGGCGATCGCTGCGACTGAGCGATCGCCCCACCCCGGCCGCTGCGCGGCCGGCTCAGCGGAGACCCCCGTACCCGGAGAGCTACCCCGCCTCGTGACCCCCACCACCGCTACTCCCCGAGTGGTGCGAGGCGGGCTTCTCCAGGGTCCCGCCGAGCCGGCCGCGCAGCTTCGTGAGCTGTGCGGCGCCGCCGACCGCGATCCACTTGGGTCCGACGAGGTAGACGCCGCCGTAGTCGTTGGCCTGGTCGAACCACTCGGCCTGGCCCTTGTCCGTGGTGAAGGTAGCGAGGATGTAACGCCTCTTTCCCGCACCGCAGTTGGCCTGTCGGATGTCGGCCGCGTCGGTCTGGATGTCGGGGCGGCAGCCCGCCTCCTTCGCGAGGTGTTCCAGGCTCCCGGAGGCCGTACGGGGGATCTTCGGCGTGTCGTCCTTCGGGGCCCCGTCGGAGCCACCCGAACCGCATCCGGTCGCGGCCGCGAGCAGTACGGCCGCCGCCACCAGCTTTTGCCTCATTGCGCTCTCCTGTCCCGTACGTTCCGTTGCTACCGTGCGCCGCACCAACCGCGACGCAAGGGGGGTACACGTATGTCCGCACCATCGCGACGCACTGTTCTCGGCACGACGGCCGCCATCGGCCTCGGCACGGCCCTGGGGACCGGTTCCCCGGCCGCTCAGGCGGCTCCGCGCCCGATCGGCGCGAGGGAGGTGCCCGTTCTTGATACGGCTGAGGCGCGCGCGGCACTCAACCGTCAACTTCCGCACCACGCCGACCAGTTCCGGCTCAGACTGCTGGCCGCGAGCGGCACGGAGGACCGTTTCCGGGTGACCGGGACGCAGGGCCGCATCACGGTGTACGGGACGACCCCGGCGACGCTGCTCGCCGGGGTCCACTGTTTTCTGAAGTACGAGTGCGGGGCGCACATCGCCTGGAACGGCTCCCAGCTGGACCTGCCGGACCGCCTCCCGGCCCCCTCGAAGACGCTGGAGCGCCGCACCCCGCTCCCCCACCGCTTCGCGCTCAACGACACCAACGACGGCTATACGGCACCCTTCGCCGACTGGTCGTACTGGGAGCGCGAGATCGACATCCTCGCGCTGCACGGCTGCAACGAGGTGCTGGTCATCGCGGGCATGGAGGCCGTCTACCACCGCGTACTGAGGGACTTCGGCTACAGCGACGAGGAGTCGCGGGCCTGGCTCCCCGCCCCGTCCCACCAGCCGTGGTGGCTGCTGCAGAACCTCTCCTCGTACGGGGGGCCGCTCTCGCCCGAACTCATCGCCAGACGCGCCGAGTTGGGGCGAAGAATCGTCGACCGGCTGCGTGCGCTCGGCATGAGACCCGTGATGCCCGGCTACTACGGCCACGTGCCGAAGGGGTTCGTGGAGCGCAACGGCGGGGACGCGCACGTCGTGCCGCAGGGTGTGTGGCACGGCTTCGAGCGCCCCGACTGGCTCGACCCGCGCACCAAGGCCTTCGCGCAGGTGGCGGAGTCGTTCTACGGGCACCAGAAGGACCTGTTCGGCGAGATCGGCGCCTTCAAGATGGACCTGCTGCACGAGGGCGGCACGGCAGGTGACGTGCCGGTCCCGGACGCGGCGCGCGGCGTCGAGACGGCGCTCCAGAAGAACCGGCCGGGGGCGACGTGGGTGATCCTCGGCTGGGAGGCGAACCCGCTGCCCGAGCTGATCGACGCGATCGACAAGAAGAAGATGCTGATCGTGGACGGTGTCTCGGACCGCTTCACCTCGGTCACCGACCGCGAGAAGGACTGGGGCGGCACCCCGTACGCGTTCGGCACGATCCCCAACTTCGGTGGCCGTACGACGATCGGGGCCCGCGCGCACATCTGGGAGCAGAAGTTCTTCGCGTGGCGCGACAAGCCGGACAGCGCGCTGGCCGGTACGGCGTACATGCCGGAGGCCACCGACCGGGACCCGGCGGCGTTCGAGCTGTGGTCCGAACTCGCCTGGATGGACGCGAAGGTGGACCGGGCGGCCTGGTTCGCCTCGTACGCCGACTTCCGCTACGGGCGCCGCGACAAGGAGGCCCGCGCCGCCTGGCAGGCGCTGCACGACACGGCGTACCAGCACAGGGCCGCCGAGCGCTCGGACCCGCACGACTCGCTCTTCGCGGCCCGCCCCGACCTCGCGGCCGACCGCGCCTCCTACTACGCGCCGCGCGCCCTCGCCTACGACCCGGGCCGCTTCGACGCCGCGCTCGCCGGACTGCTGGGCGTGGACGGGAAGTTGAGGGGCAGCGCGGCCTACGCGTACGACCTCGTGGACGTGACGCGGCAGGCACTCGCGCACCGCAGCCGACAGCTCCTCCCCCAGCTCAAGGCCGCGTACGCCGACAAGGACCGGGCCACCTTCACGGCCCTCGCCACACTGTGGCTGAAGCTGATGCGGCTCTCGGACGACGTGACGGGCACCCACACGGCGTTCCTGCTCGGCCCGTGGATCCGGGACGCCCGCAATCTCGCCACGAACGACGCCGAGCGCGCCGAGTTCGAGCGCTGCGCGAAGGCGCTGATCACGGTGTGGGGCGATCGGGCCACGTCCGATCCGGGCAACCTCCACGAGTACGGCAACCGCGAGTGGCACGGCCTGATCGCCGACTTCTACCTGCCGCGCTGGCAGAAGTGGCTCGACGAGCTGTCCGACGCGCTGGCCGCGGGCCGGGAGCCCGCGAAGGTCGACTGGTTCGCGTTCGAGCAACCCTGGACGCGCGAGCGCAAGGACTACCCGCTGCGGGCGTACGGGGATCCGTACCGGACGGCCTCGAAGGTCCGCGACGTCCTCGCGCGCGCCCCGTACCAGGGTTCGGTGGCGGTCAAGGCCGAGCCGTCCGCGTTCCCGCCGGGCGGGCACGCGCGCGTGGCGGCCACGTTCCGCAATGTCAACGGGCTGCGCGCGACGGGCCGCGTCGACTTCCAGCTCAAGGGCATCGCCGCCGAACCCGAGGGCGCGACGCACCTCGGCAGCGTGCCACCGGCGGGCGAGGGCACGGTCACGTGGCAGGCGAGCACGCCCGGGACCCCGCTCGACAAGCCGCTGCGCCCGCTCCCGTACACGATCGACGTCCAGTACGGTCCCGCCGGCGAGAAGCGGGTCACCTACGTCCACAAGGGCACGCTGTTCGAGGCCGGGCCGTTGGCCGAGGGCTGGCGGACGTACAGCAACAGCGCGGCGGTCTTCGGGCAGCTCGACGAGCGGTTCGCGATCGACGGCGGCGGCGCGGACCTGTGGAAGGGCACGGCGGAGTTCGGGGCGCTGTACCGCGCGAACGCGTTCCGGGACGGTTCGGTGGCGGTCGTGCGGGTGGACGCGCAGGCGGTGACGGGCCCGTGGGCGCGCGCCGGGATCATGGTGAGCAACTCCATCGGTGGCTCTGGGTCGTTGGGCTTCGCGAACCTGGCGGTCACGCCCGCCAATGGCGTCGTCCTCTCCTACGACTCCACCGGGGACGGCACCCTCGACACGTACAAGCGGATCACCGGGATCAAGGCGCCGGTGCTGCTGCGGCTGTCCCGGGCGGGCGACTCGTACACCGGGGAGTGCTCGACGGACGACGGCGCCACGTGGCGGACCGTCGCGACCGTGCCGTCGCCGAGGCTCGCCTCGGCGCAGGGCGTGGGCATGTTCATGAGCGCGACGAACGGCGGGAACGGGACGCGGGGCACGGTGGAGTTCAGCGGATGGAAGCTGAGCTGAGCCGGTACCGCTAACTCCGGTGACACCGGGGCGCCGCTGTGTGAGAGTGCCCCGGTGAGCACCGAGAGCAGTGACTGGGAAGAGCGGATCGCGGCCGCGTGGGCGGCGTTCGGCGCCTCCACCGACGACACGGAGGCAGGGGCGGGCGAATTCCGCGCGCTCATCGACGGGCTCGCCGCCGAGCTGCCCGCCGGCAGCCCCGTCGCGCCGTTCGAGCGGGCCTCGGCCTTCGACTCGACCGGCCACTCCGGCAAGGCGGTCCCGCTGTACCAGGAGGCGCTGCGCCTCGGCCTGAGCGGCTACCGGGCCCGCCGTACGAAGATTCAACTGTCCAGTTCACTGCGGAACATGGGGCGCCCGGAAGAGGGCGTCGCGCTCCTCGAACCGGAATTGACGGCTCCCAGCGACGAATTGGACGACGCGGTGCGGGCCTGCCTGGCGCTGTGCCTGTCGAGTCTCGGCCGCGACAGGGAGGGTCTTGCCCTGGTCCTCGGCGCGCTGGCACCGCATCTGCCCCGGTATCAGCGGTCGATGGCGAACTACGCGGAGGCGCTGCGCGTGTCCGAATAGGTGGGTGCGGGACTCTTGCGGGAACGGACAGCTGTGACCATCCCACGATTCGCTCGTTCAGCTGAACGTGCAGTCAAAGGTGCAGCAGCAATCCACGCCCCCGTCCACCGCGCCGGCCGCCGTCATCGACGTCGAGCAGGCCGAGGCCGCCCTGGTCGAGCACTACCCACGACTGGTCCGGCTCGCCTACCTCGTGCTGCCGCCGGGCCTCGGCCGCAACCGCCGGGTGCTGACCGCCCACTCGGTGGTCCAGCGGGCGCTCCCCCGCGGCCGCACCGCGGACGCGCCCGCGCCGGTCCCGGCCCAGCGCGACTCCGCCGGCCGCACCGGCGACCCCGGCTTCGCCTACGTACGCCTGAAGGTGCTGCGCAGCGCCCTGGAGGCGGGGCTTCCGCTGCGGCGCGCGGCCTGGCCGAAGCGGGCGCAACTGCCGCCGCTGCTGCCGCAGGTGTGGGGGCTGAGGCTGTTCCCGAAGTCCGGCGGCGCCGATGAACTCGCCCTGGACCAGCAGCTTTCCGCGCTGAGCGGCCCCGCCCGCGCCGCGTACGTGCTGCGCGGCCTGGAGCGCCTCGACGACGCCGCCGTCCGCGCGGTCCTCACCGAGGCGGGCTGCACGCAGGAGGACGCGGCGGCGGCCCTCGCCGAGGCGCGCGGCATGGCGGCCGACGCCGGGTCCTGCACGGAGCTCCTGGAATCGCCCGAGTTCGACCCGTGCTCCCTGCACGCGCGGCCCACCGATCTGATGCGCCGCCGCCAGCACCTGAAGGCGGCGATCGCGGCGGTCGCGGCGACCCTCGTGTGCGGCGCGCTGCTCGGGCTGCCGGGCGAGGGCTGGGCCCCGGACGGCGCGGCGGCCCCGCCGTACGCGAAGAACCCGGCGGGCCAGGCGGCCCTGAATCCGGCCAAGCTGCGAAGGGTCGCGCCGGACGCGTGGAAGACGTCGGCCCGCACCGACTTCTCGGTGTGGCCCGCGCGCGGCTCGCTCACCGGGGACAAGGATCTGCTGCGCAGGGCGCTCGCCGTGTGGGCGCGGCCCGGCGGCTCCGTGAAGGTCTCGGCGACACCCGGCACCCCGGCGGGCGCACCGCCCGGACCGCCGCAGCTCCTGTACGCGGGCGAGCTCGACCAGGCCCGCGTCGTGCTGCTCTACGACGGGTTGCGCATCGTGCGCTACGCCGAGCCGAAGAGCGGCACGAGCGGCGCCGCGCTCGACTTCGCGCGGGTCGACGGGGCGGCGGACGCGCAGTCGGGTGCCGTGGTGATGGACCGGGCCGACGGCAACGTCCGCTATCTGACCGCCCCTTGGGTGGCCAAGGCCGCCACCCGCGACCTCCTGAAGCCGGCCGCGGGGGCGAGTGCCCTGTCGCGTACGAAGGACGGGGTGACGGCGCCGTTCCCGAGCCCGGCGCTCGCGACGTCCTGCACGTCGTGGAACGCGCTGGCGCTGACCGACTCGACCGGCACCCGGCTCACCACCGACCTCGGCGAGCTCGTGCCCGCGCACCTCACGTCCGGCAGCCCCACCGCGCCCCGCGAGGCGCGGCCCGCGGACTGGGCGACGACCGCGTGCTCACTGTCGGCGGCGCGCTCGCACGGGGTGCGCTCCGTCAACTCCTGGGCGTACGCGCGCCAGGCGCTGCCGGAGGGGAACGGGACGGCCGAGTGGTGGTGCACGCGGGCCGACACGTGGCGGGGTGTGGGGCCGCGCACCCTCGCGCTGTTCCGGGCGCCGGGGGCGAATACCGCTGTCGTCGCGGCGAAGTCGCAGTCGTCGCCCGCGTGTGGCTCGCGCCAGGAGCGGGTGCTTGCGGGTGTGCGGTGGAAGTCGCGGGAGGGGGCGTGGTACCTGGTTGCCGCGGGCAGCCGGGGGGTGAACTCGGTGACGGCTTCTGGGCGGTCGGCTCGTGGGAATGTGCTTGCGGTGCGGCTGGCGCGTGGCGCGGAGGTTTCGCTGTCCGGCAGGTCGGCTCAGGGAGCGAAGGTTCGGCCCCTGAGGTGAGCCCGGTCGCGGGGCTCTGCCCCGGACCCCGCTGCTCAATCGCCGCAGGGGCTTAATCGGCTCAACCCGCGCAGGGGCCTGATTGGCAAAAGTGGTGCACGAGGGGTGTCCAAGGTGTCTACCCGTCAGTACATTGACGCCATGTCTAATACGCGCGTCCCGTTGAAGGCACGCCAGGTGTCCTTCGCCTGGGACAAGACACCCCTGCACTGGCTGCCGGACGACCCGTTCAGCACGCACACCATCAACGTCCTGCACCTCCTGCTGCCGGCCGGCGAACGCTGGTTCGTGCACGTCTACAAGCAGGTGCTGCCGTACATCACGGACGAGCGGCTGCGCGAGGACGTCATCGGGTTCATCGGCCAGGAGGCCATGCACTCGCAGGCGCACGACGAGGTGTTGCCGCACCTGCGGGAGCAGGGCCTGGACCCGACGCCGTACACGGCCCAACTCGACTGGTTCTTCGAGAAGTTGCTGGGCGACCGGACGCTGCCGCCGGGCAAGGCGCGGCAGTGGTGGCTGATGGAGCGGGTGGCGCTGATCGCGGCGATCGAGCACTACACGGCGTTCCTCGGCAACTGGGTGCTGAACGCCGAGGAGCTGGACCGGCGCGGCGCCGACCCGATGATGCTGGACCTGCTGCGCTGGCACGGCGCGGAGGAGGTCGAGCACCGGGCGGTGGCCTTCGAGCTGTTCGAGCACCTCGACGGCAGCTACCGGCGCCGCGTGCGCACCTGGGCCACCGCCTTCACCGCGCTCGTCTTCCTGTGGCAGCGCGGCGCGCGGTTCTTCATGGAGAACGACCCGACGCTGGTCGACGGCAAGGCCTCCTGGAAGGACTTCTACCGGAGCGGCAAGCGGGGCGTGCTCCCGACGCCCGGGGCCATGGCGCGGTCCATCCCCCGCTATCTGAGCCGGAGTTACCACCCGGACCAGGAGGGCGACACCGAGCAGGCCGTCGCCTATCTCGCCTCGTCACCCGCGGCCGTCGCCGCCGAAGCCCGTACGGGAGCCGACCGATGAAGGCCCGTACGCTGCGCAAGGCCGTGGTCGTCGCCGGTGCCGCGTACGTCGTGCGGAACGCGATGCGGCTGCGTGTGCGGCGCTCGCCCCTGTGGCCGATGCCCGCGCTGGAGGAGCCGACGTCGGGGCGGCCGCGGGCCCGCGCGCTGAACCTGCTCGTCACGCGGCACGAACAGATCGCCGACGGTGTCGTGCAACTCCGTCTCGAGGGCCGCGACCTGCCCACCTGGCGGCCGGGCGCGCACCTCGATCTCGTGCTCCCCTCCGGGCTCGTACGGCAGTACTCGCTGTGCGGCGATCCCGAGGACACGTCGTCGTACACCGTCGCCACGCGGCTCATCGCGGCGGACGAGGGCGGGCGCGGCGGGTCGCGCGAGGTGCACGAGCAGGTGCGGGAGGGCACGGAGGTCGAGGTGCGCGGGCCGCGCAACCGCTTCCCGCTCGACGCGGAGGCACCCGCGTACGTGTTCGTCGCGGGCGGCATCGGCGTGACGCCGATCCTGCCCATGCTGCGGGAGGCCGCGGCGCGGGGCGCCGACTGGAAGCTGCTGTACGGGGGCAGGTCGCGGGCCTCGATGCCGTTCGTGGAGGACGTGGCGAAGCTGGCCGACGAGGCCGCGGGCCGCGTCACGGTCGTGGCGGAGGACGAGGACGGGCGGCCCGACCTCGCCGCCGCGCTCGCGGACACCGTGCCCGGCACGGCCGTTTACTGCTGCGGTCCCGAGGGGCTGATGGCGGCCGTGGAGGCGGTGCTGCCCGAGCACTGCACGCTGCACAGCGAACGGTTCGCGCCACGCAATTCGGCCGAGGGCAACGGCCCGTTCGAGGTCGAGCTGCGGCGCAGCGGCAAGATCGTGGACGTACCCGCCGACACGACGGTGCTGGCGGCGGTCCGCTCGGAGATGCCCGCGATTCCGTACTCCTGCGAGCAGGGCTTCTGCGGAACCTGCCAACAGCGGGTCGTGGAAGGGGAGATCGAGCATCGCGACGAGTTGCTCACGGATGCCGAGCGTGCCGACTCGATGCTGATCTGCGTTTCGCGGGCCCGTGGCGAGCGTCTGGTTCTCGACCTTTAATGACGTCGCGCGGGGACGGTGCCCGGGGTCCGGTTGGCAGGCCGGATTCGCTCGGTAGAGTGTTCGGCATGACTACCGGGGTGCGGCGCAGGATGGGAGTCGAGGAGCGGCGGCGGCAGTTGATCGGGGTCGCACTCGAACTGTTCAGCCACCGCTCCCCCGACGAGGTCTCCATCGACGAGATAGCGGCCGCCGCGGGCATCTCGCGGCCGCTGGTCTACCACTACTTCCCTGGCAAACTCAGCCTGTACGAGGCCGCGTTGAGGCGGGCGGCGCAGGATCTGGCCGAGCGGTTCGTGGAGCCGCAGGAGGGTCCGCTCGGCGCGCGGCTGCTGCGCGTGATGGGCCGCTTCTTCGACTTCGTGGACGAGCACGGGCCGGGCTTCTCCGCGCTGATGCGCGGTGGCCCGGCGGTGGGTTCGTCGGCGACGAACGCGCTGATCGACTCCGTCCGGCAGGCGGCGTACGTCCAGATCCTCGCGCATCTGGGGGTCGTGGCGCCCTCCGCGCGCCTCGAACTCGTCGTCCGCTCCTGGATCTCGCTCGCCGAGTCGACGGCGCTGATCTGGCTGGACGGCCGCCGTATCCCCCGCGAGGAGCTCCAGCGCCAGCTCGTCCACGACTTCGCGGCGCTCGCGGCGGTGAGCGCCGCGTACGACGAGGAGATGGCGGCCCTCCTCCGCCACCTCCTCGCGGACGAACCGGGAGACGGCCCCTTCGCAGCCCTGATCACCCGCCTCGCAACACTGGCCCCGGCGTAGCCCCATCAAGCCCCGCCGGCGTTTGAGGCGCGGGGTCCGGGGCGGAGCCCCGTGGCGTGGGGGACGTGCCGCCTCAGTCGGCGACGGCCGAGCGGTACGTCGGGTCCAAGTCCCGCACCTCGACAGAGAGATGCACGCCCGCCGCCCCCTTGATGTGGCCCGGCAGCGCCGCCAGAACCGCCTCGGCGAGCGCCGTCTTCGCCTCCTCCGTACGCCCCGCGAGCAGCGCGATCTCCACGTGCACGAGGGAGGCGGGCCCGTCCCCGACCACCGTGGCCCCGACACCGCGGAACCGCGTCTTGCACGCGGGAATGCGCGCGGCCACGATGTCGACGGCCGCCTGGTGCACGGCCCCGGCGAGCCCGGCCCGGTCGAGGCGGTCGTCGAGGTCCGCGGAGTGGTCGACGGTGATCTGCGGCATGAGGCCCTCCGAGGTGTCGTGGTGCGTGCGCACACGCGTGTCGGCGCCAACCTTCACCCGGAAGCGCCCGACCGCACAATCACGTCCCGACCGGCGGACGCACCGACGGACACCCGGTCACCGCGGAGCGCGCCGCAGCGCCAACAGCGCGATGTCATCGGCCCGGTCACGACCGAACCTCGCGAGAAGCGCATCGCACAGATCACCAGGCGCGGCAGGCGCCACCGCGGCGGCGCGCCGCAGTTCCTCCAAGGACAGGGACAGATCGATGCCGCGCGTCTCGACGAGGCCGTCGGTGACCATGAGGAGGCGGGCACCGGGGGCGAGGTCGAGCACGGTGGGCTCGGGATGCGACAGGCCGAGCCCGAGCAGCGGCCCCGCCGCCCTCGCGTACCGGGCCGCGCCGCCGACCGGCACGATCAGCGGCGGGATGTGTCCCGCGTTGGCCACCCGCGTACGGCCCGTGTCGGGGTCGACGAGGGCCAGGCACAGCGTGGCGGTGAGCTGCGGGTGGTAGTGCTGGAGCAGCCGGTCGAGGCGGGTCACCAGGTGCCCGGGGCGCGGGTCCTCCAGGCAGTAGGCGCGCAGCGCGTGCCGGAGCTCGACCATCACCGTGGCCGCGTCGAGCGAGTGCCCCACGACGTCGCCGACGCCGACGAGTACGCCCTCGGGGGTGGGCAGCGCCGCGTAGAAGTCGCCGCCCATCTCGGCCTCCTGGGAGGCAGGCTCGTAGCGGAAGTCGACGTCAAGGCCGGTGAAGGCGGGCAGCACGGAGGGCAGGAAGCTGTGTTGCAGCGTGTGGGCGACATGGCGTTCCTGCTCGTACAGGACGAGGGGTTCCGCGGCGAGCGCGGTCGCGCGGGCGAGCTGGGCGACGAGCGGCCCCACCCGGCCGTCCGGGTCGGCGAAGTCGGGCGTGGCCAGGCACACGGGGAGCCGGCCGTCGCGGGTGCGGGAGAGGCTGAGCCGGGCGCCGCCGGGCCCGAAGTACGCCTGCGGCCACGCGGCCCCGGGCCGCAGCGTGGTGCGTACGCC
>NZ_JAOZYC010000186.1:0-35998 GCF_035798155.1 Streptomyces endophyticus
GGACCTCCAGGTCCCCCAGGTCCCCCCGGCCCCAGGTCCCCCCCCGGCCCCCCGGGCCCTGCGGGCTTGTGCTCCAGCCCTCGTCGCCCTGCGGGCGCGTGCCTCTCGCCCGCGTCTGGCCGGGCAGCAGGGTGGGCAAGGCGGCCGCCGGTGCCGCGTACCCGTCGCTTCCGACGTCGCCCCGAGGAAAGCCCGGAGCCCCGGTGCCGCGCGGTCGTCGCGGCAGGCGCCGGTCCGGGTCCGGGTCCCGGTACAGGTCCGGGCCCCGGTCGGGCCGAAGCCCCCGGAGGGGGCGGGCGGGTGGGAGATGGGCGGGGGACGGGCTCAGTCGGTCGGACGGGCGGCTGGTGCCGATTCCGGTCGTGGTCGTCGCGGCGGGCGCCGGGCCCCGGTACAGCGCCGGGCCCCGGCTACCGCACCCGGACCCGGTCGGGCCGAAGCCCCGAAGCCCCAAAGCGTGCCGCGCCCAAAAGACAACGGCCTGGGCCCCGCCGACACTCCCGCCAGGGCCCCGGCGCCGCGCAACCACACCCCCGCCCACCCGAACGGCACCGCTCGCCGAGACCCCGCTCGTGCCGCGTGCAACGGTGGTCCGAACGACTGTCCCACCGACGTCCGGAGCCCTGCCATGGCAGACCTGCAGGACGAACTCACCGCCCCCGCCGAGGCGGGCGACCTGGAAGCCGCCAGGTCCGCCCCCGCCGACGTCGCGAGACCCGCGCCCGCAGGCCATGTCCCGGCCGACGCGGGCAACGCGCCCCCCACACCCGCGACCCCCACACCCGCGGCTCCCACACCCGCGTCCCACACCGCCCCCCACGACCTCCTCGCCCGCCACCCCGTGGCCGACGGGTACTGCGGCCTCCCGCAGGTTCTGCGCACCCTCCCCTGGTACGACCTGGAGCTGGGCGAGAGCGCCGTGGAGGCCGACCTGCCGAGGCTGCGCGCGGGTGGCACCGGCGCGCAGCTGTGGGCACCCCACGTGGCCCCGGACGCCCCGGTCACCACGACGCTGGAACAGATCGACCTGATCACCAACGTCGTCGCCCGCCACCCGGAGGACCTCCGCCTCGCCCGCTCCGCCTCGGACACCGCCGACGCCCGCGCCCACGGCCGTATCGCCGTCCTCATCGGCCCGGCCCCGGCCACGGCGGCGGCGGACTCGCTCGGCACGCTGCGCTCCCTGCACGCCCTCGGCCTGCGCGCCCTCACGCTGAGCGGCACGTCATGGGCGTCGGACGACGGCCTGAACCGGTTCGGCGAAGAGGTCGTACGGGAGATGAACCGGCTCGGCATGCTCATCGACCTCACCGGCGCATCGGCCGCCACCGCCACCCGCGTCCTCGCCGTCTCCAAGGCCCCGGTCACCCTGACCCGCTCCGGCGCCCGCGCCCTGAACCACCACCCCGGCAACGCCCCGGACGACCTCCTCACCGCACTCGGCGAGAGCAGGGGGCTGTGCCTGGTGCCGTGCTCCGCGGACCGCACGGGCCCCGCCCTGCGCGACGTGGCCGACCACGTCGACCATGTGCGCGGCCTCGCGGGCCCCGAGTCGGTGGGCCTGTCAGGGACGTACGACACCGGGGACGCGCACCCCGAGGACCTCCCCGACGTCGCCGGTTACCCGGCCCTGATCGCGGAACTCCAGGGCCGCGGCTGGACCGACGCCGACCTCGCCCTGCTCACCTGGGGCAACGCCGAACGGGTGCTGCGCAGCACGGAGTTCGTCTCCCGCGCCGCGCAACACCGCCGCGGACCGTCGACCGCGACCCCCGAACCGTAGAACCTTGGGCCCTTCTGACGGACCTTGCTGGAGTCGGCACCGCACGTGGACGCCGTCCGCGTCCAGCCTGATCCGTCAGAAGGGGCCAAGGGCCTGTCGTCAATCTCCCGTCTGCGCCGCGACGCCTGGCACGCGCGCTCGCGGCGTTGCCGAAAAGTCCGAGCAGCTCCTCCCCCAAGCTCTTAAGGAGCAGGGGGGACCCCCTTCTAGGACCTTCCGGCGCCTTGCGATCGCACGCCCCAGACGCCGCGGCGCCGCCCTTCGGGCGACGACGGGAGTTTGACGACAGGCCCTAGCCCGCATCCGGACGGATCAAGCAGAACGGATGCCCCGCCGGGTCCGCGTACACGCGGAAGTCGCGGGCGCCGTTCTCGTCGTCCAGGTCGAGCGGCACCGCGCCGAGGGCGAGGATCTTCTCCTGCGCTGCCTCGATGTCCGTCACGTCCAGGTCGAGGTGGAGCTGCTGCGAGTCGTGGTCGGCGGCGGGCCACCGTGGGGGCTTGTGGTCCGGCACGCGCTGGAAGGAGAGCCGCTGCCCACCCGGCGGGTCCAGGTTGTACCAGTAGCCCTTGCCCTCGTAGTTCTCGATCTCCCCGCCGAGCACGGCCGCGTAGAACTCGGCGAGTGCCAGCGGGTCGGGGCAGTCGTAGGCGACGGTGCCGATTTTCGCGAAGGCCATGACGGCTCCCTCGGTCGGAAGGTTCAGGAGGCGCAGACGCAGAACGGGTGCCCCGCGGGGTCCGCGTAAACCCGCCAGCTGCGGGAGCGGTCCTCCGCGTCGAGCACCGTGGCGCCCAGCGCGAGCACCTCCTTCTCGGCCGCGTCCAGGTCCTCCGCGGTCAGATCGAGGTGGAACTGCTGGGACGCGTCCGGCGCGGGCCAGGAGGGGGCCACGTACCCGGGCGCCTGCTGGAACGCGAGGCGGTGGCCGCCCGGCGCTGCCACGTCGACCCAGTCCTCTTCGGCCCCGGTGATGCTGCCGCCGAGCACGGCGGCGTAGAACTCCGCCAGCTCGCGCGGCCGCGGACAGTCCAGGACGACGACTCCGAGTTGTGCGATGGGCATGATGCCTCCTCGTGTTACCCCTATTCGGGGTTAACAGGTAACTTCGGCGTTACTGCATACTCCCGCACTGGGGGTAACGTCGCAACCATGAACGCCCGCCAACCCGCACCCGGCGGCCTCGCCCTGATCGAGGACCTGGTGAACACGCTGCTCGACATCACGACGGGCGAGGACGCGCTGGACCGGGCCGAGACGCGCGAGCGCTTCGGCATCGCGGCGGGCGGTGGGCTCGACGAGGCGCGCGAACTGCGCGAGTCGCTGCGCGCGGCCTGCCTGGCCCACGCGGGCCACCCGCCGCACCGCACCGTGACCCCGCTGGGCGAGCTGCTCGCGCGGGCGCCGCTGCGGGTGGCGGTCGACGAGCGGGACGGCGCGGCGAGCCTCGTCCCGGTGCGCGGCGACTCCCTGGCCGGTCTCGTGGCGGCCGCCATCGCCGAGGCGCGCGGGGACGGCACCTGGGCACGGCTCAAGGCCTGCGAGGCGACGGACTGCCACTGGGCGTATTACGACCGGAGCCCCGCGGGCCGCGGTCGCTGGTGCGACATGGCGGTCTGCGGGGCCCGGGCGAAGATGCGGCGCTATCGCGCCAAGTAGTCCCTCGGAACAGAAGTAGTCCCTCGGAACAGAAGTAGTCCCTCGGAACCGAAGTAGTCCCTCGGAACAGAAGCAGTACCTCGGAACAGCGTTACGCGGACGGGCGTCCCATCGCCCGGTACGTCCACCCGGCCGCCCGCCACAGCGAGCTGTCCAGCGCGTTGCGCCCGTCCAGGAGCACCGGGCTCGTCGCCACCTTGGCGAGCTCCGCCGGGTCGAGCTCGCGGAACTCGCGCCACTCGGTGAGGTGCAGCACGATGTCCGCGCCGCGCACCGCGTCGAGCGCCGAGTCCGCGTAGCCGAGCGTCGGGAAGACGCGGCGCGCGTTGTCCATGCCCTTGGGGTCGTAGACCGTGACCTGGCCGCCCTGGAGGTGGATCTGGCCGGCGACGTTCAGCGCCGGGGAGTCCCGTACGTCGTCGGAGTCGGGCTTGAACGTGGCGCCGAGGACGGCGACCCGCTTGCCCAGGAACGCCCCGCCGCCGAGCGCCTCGCGCGCCATCTCGACCATCGCGCCGCGGCGCCGCATGTTGATGGAGTCGATCTCACGGAGGAAGGTCAGGGCCTGGTCGGCGCCGAGTTCACCGGCGCGCGCCATGAACGCCCGGATGTCCTTGGGCAGGCAGCCGCCGCCGAAGCCGATCCCGGCCCGCAGGAACTTGTGCCCGATCCGCTCGTCGTAGCCGATGGCCTCGGCGAGCTTCGCGACGTCGCCGCCGCCCGCCTCGCAGACCTCGGCCATGGCGTTGATGAAGGAGATCTTCGTGGCGAGGAAGGAGTTCGCCGACGTCTTCACCAGCTCGGCCGTCGGGTAGTCCGTCACGATGAACGGCGTGCCCTCGGCGAGCGGCTTCGCGTACACCTCGCGCAGCAGCTCCTCGGCCCTGTCGCTGTTCACGCCGACCACGATCCGGTCCGGGTGCAGCGTGTCGTTCACGGCGAAGCCCTCGCGCAGGAACTCCGGGTTCCACGCCAACTCCGCGTGCTGCGGCAGCAGTCCGGTGAGCCGGTCCGCCGAGCCGACCGGCACGGTCGACTTACCGACGACGAGCGCGCCCTCCTTGAGGTGCGGCGCGAGCGAGCTGAAGGCGGCGTCGACGTAGCTCATGTCGCAGCCGTACTCGCCGTGCTTCTGCGGCGTGTTCACGCACACGAAGTGCACGTCGCCGAACTCGCCGGCCTCGGCGAAGTCCATCGTGAAGCGCAGCCGCCCGCTCGAACCCTCGAACCCCGAGACGTGCCGGCGCAGGAGATCCTCGAGGCCCGGCTCGTACATCGGGACCTCGCCCCGCGTGAGCATGTCGATCTTCTCGGGCACGACGTCCAGGCCGAGCACCTCGAAGCCGAGCTCGGCCATGGCTGCGGCGTGTGTCGCGCCGAGGTAGCCGGTGCCGATCACGGTGATCTTGAGGGCCATATCGGGGGGCTCCAGAGGTGTGGGTGCTTCAGGGCGCTGCCGAGCATAGCCGTGGCATGTGAAGGCGCCCCACCGGGCAACTTCACCGTTGTCGCATAGCTCACGTATCCGTGCAGTGGGCCGCGACCTAAGATTCGGGTTACTTAACGGTAATTAGCATCAGTAGAAGCGTGGCTTGGAGCGTGAGAGACCTTGGCCGGAACGGCTGACTTCGACCTGTACCGCCCGTCCGAGGAGCACGACATGCTCCGCGAGTCGATCCGTGCGCTGGCCGAGGCGAAGATCGCCCCGTTCGCCGCAGCGGTGGACGAGGAGGCGCGCTTCCCGCGCGAGGCACTCGACGCGCTCACCGCGGCCGACCTGCACGCGGTGCACGTACCGGAGGCCTACGGCGGCACCGGCGCCGACGCGCTCGCCACGGTCATCGTGATCGAGGAGGTGGCGCGCGTCTGCTGCTCGTCCTCCCTGATCCCCGCCGTGAACAAGCTGGGCTCGCTGCCCGTCATCCTCTCCGGCTCCGAGGAGCTGAAGAAGAAGTACCTGGGCCCGCTGGCCAAGGGCGACGGCATGTTCTCGTACTGCCTGAGCGAGCCGGACGCGGGTTCGGACGCCGCGGGCATGAAGACCCGCGCGGTGCGCGACGGCGACCACTGGATCCTCAACGGCGTGAAGCGCTGGATCACCAACGCCGGCGAGTCCGAGTACTACACGGTGATGGCCGTGACCGACCCGGAGAAGCGCTCGAAGGGCATCAGCGCCTTCGTCGTCGAGAAGTCCGACGAGGGCGTCTCCTTCGGCGCCCCGGAGAAGAAGCTCGGCATCAAGGGCTCGCCGACCCGCGAGGTCTACCTCGACAACGTGCGGATCCCCGCCGACCGCATGATCGGCGCCGAGGGCACCGGCTTCGCCACGGCGATGAAGACCCTCGACCACACCCGCATCACCATCGCCGCGCAGGCGCTCGGTGTCGCGCAGGGCGCCCTCGACTACGCCAAGGGCTACGTCCAGGAGCGCAAGCAGTTCGGCAAGGCGATCGCCGACTTCCAGGGCATCCAGTTCATGCTCGCGGACATGGCCATGAAGATCGAGGCCGCCCGCGCCCTGACGTACCAGGCCGCGGCCAAGTCGGAGCGCGGCGACAGCGACCTCACCTTCCAGGGCGCCGCCGCCAAGTGCTTCGCGTCGGATGTCGCGATGGAGGTCACCACGGACGCCGTCCAGCTGCTCGGCGGCTACGGCTACACCCGTGACTACCCGGTCGAGCGCATGATGCGCGACGCCAAGATCACCCAGATCTACGAGGGCACGAACCAGGTCCAGCGCATCGTGATGGCGCGCAACCTGCCGTAACGCCGCTCGCGCCGAGGCCCCTGATCACCCGCACGGATCAGGGGCCTTCGTGCGTCCTGCGCAGCACCAGGCAGGCGAAGCCGAAGGAGTGCCGGTAGCCGCGCAGCCACTCGGTGCGGCGGGCGTCGACCAGCTCCAGGAGCTCGGCGCTGTCGGGGTCCTCCGGGTGGTCGAGGGCCCGGTTCGCGACGGAGCCGAGCCAGGACCATTCGTACGCGTCCAGCTCGTGCCGGGTGCTGAGGTGCGCCGCGACCGGGGTCCAGCCGGCCCCGGCGACCCGGTCGAGGGTGGTCGCCAGGTCGGCGAAGTCGCCGAGCGTCTCCACGGCCTCGGGGGAGGGGGCGGACTCCCAGTAGCCGTCGCCGATCACGACCCGGCCGCCCGGAGCCAGGTGGGCGCGGGCCGCGTCGAGCGTGGGCAGCAGGCCGCCGAAGGCGTGCGCGGCGCCGACGCTGAGCACCGCGTCGAACGGCTTCTCCGGCGTGAAGTCCTCGGCCGCCTTGTGGTGCAGCGCGAGCCGGTCGGCCACGCCCGCCGCCTCGGCCCGCTCGCGGGCCTCGGCCAGGGAGCTCTCGTCCAGGTCGACGCCGTCGGCCCGGACGCCCGGATGCGTCGCGAGGGCGCGCAGCAGCCATTCGGCGGGGCCGCAGCCGAGGTCGAGGACGCGTTCGTCGCCGCGGGGCAGGGCGTGGCGCAGCAACTCGCGTACGGAGTCGTCGCCGAGCGGCGCCTTGATGGGGTGGTCGGTGTGGGCGATGCGGGAGATCTCTTCGCGATGCACGGGCGCAGCGTGTCAGGAGCGGGGGCCCGCCGCATCGGCTTTGGTGACTTCCGGTAGCGCCGCGAGGTAGCCGCCGTCCACGGGCAGGCAGACCCCGTTGACGTAACTGGAGGAGGGCCCGGCCAGGAAGGCGACGACGTCGGCGATCTCCTCGGGGGAGCAGAGGCGGCCGAGCGGGTAGTCGGCCTCGACGCGGGCGCGTGCGGCCGGGTCGCGCCAGCGGTGGGCATTGCGCTCGACGGGCACGAAGCCGGGCTCGACGACGTTGGTGCGCACGCCGAGCGGCCCCCACTCGGTGGCCGCCGCGCGGGCGAGGGCGCCGAGACCGGCCTTGGCGACGGCGTACGGGGCGCAGTCCGGGGCGGCGCCGTGCGCGTGCACCGAGCCGACGAGGACCACGGACGCGGGCCCCGCGCCCTTGCGTCGCACCAGCTCGGCGGCGGCCTGCCAGGCGGAGACGAGCCCGACGTCGAAGACCTTGTGCCACTGCGCCGGGGTCAACTCGCCGAGCGGCGCCCGCAGTTCGTGCAGCAGCGCGTGCACGAGCACGGAGGGCGGCTCGGGGGCGACGTCGAAGGCCCGCCCGATGACGGCCGGTTCGGTGGCGTCGCCCGCCAACGCTGCGTGCACACCCGGGAGTTGACACACCATCGGGTCGAGGTCGACCGCGACCACATGCGAACCGCCGGCGGCGAGCCGGGCCACGACAGCCCGGCCGACACCACCGGCGGCACCGAGAACGAGAGCGGATGCCATGACGACATCCTGGCGTCGGTCAGTCGCTGGAGACCGTGACCTTCTCGTCGTTGTTGAACTGGTCGACGAGCTGCTTGACCTTGGCCTTGTCCCACAGCAGGTTGCCGCCGACGCTGCCGCTCGTCGGCATGTTCATGGACTTGCCGTCACCGCTGTTGGTGGACTTCATCGCCATGAACATCTTGCCGAGGTCCCACAGGCTCATGTCCTTGTCGACGGTGAGCGAGTCGAGACCCGCGCCCATCGTCGGGTACAGCGTGAACGGGTTCAGGACCGTCGAGGGCGAGGACACCTTGTGCGCGAGCGCCCCGAGGAACTGCTGCTGGTTCTTGGTGCGCTGCAGGTCGGACTGGGCGAAGGCGTGCCGGGTGCGGACGAAGGCGAGGGCCTGCTGGCCGTCCAGGGTCTGCTTGCCCTTCTGGAAGTCGGCCCCGGACCACTTGTCCTTGAAGCCCTCCTTCAGGTTCATCTCGACGCCGCCGACCGCGTCCACGATGCTCGCGAAGCCACCGAAGCCGATCTCCGCGTAGTGGTCGATGTGCAGTCCGGTGTTGGACTCGACGGTGCGCACGAGCAGCGTCGGACCGTCCTCCGCGTACGTGGCGTTCAGCTTCGTCTGACGCCCGGTGGCCGGATACGTCTTGCCGGACTCGGCGCCCTTGTACGAGGGGATCTCCACGTTCGAGTCACGCGGCAGCGAGACGAGGGTGTCCCCGCCCGAGCCGACGTGCAGGATCATCATCGTGTCCGTGCGCTTGCCCGCGGCGGAGCCGGTGTGCAGCTTCTTCTTGTCCTCGGCGGTCATGCCCTCGCGGCTGTCGGTGCCGACGATCAGGTAGTTCGTGCCGTCGCCCGCCTCGGGCCGGTCGATGACCTTCGACAGGTCGACGTCGCGGTGCAGCTTGGAGTCGGCCCAGAAGTACGTGCCGATGCTCGCGACGACCACCACGAC
Source organism: Streptomyces endophyticus (assembly GCF_035798155.1). Taxonomy (NCBI): domain Bacteria; kingdom Bacillati; phylum Actinomycetota; class Actinomycetes; order Kitasatosporales; family Streptomycetaceae; genus Streptomyces; species Streptomyces endophyticus. The sequence continues at coordinate 8,699 of NZ_JAOZYC010000186.1, forward strand.
CACCACGGCCAGGACGGTCCGCTTGATGCGCTTGCCCCAGTTGGGGGGCCGCACCGGGCGGCCGGTCGGCGGCCCGTAGTCGCCGCCGTCGTCGAAGCCGGGACCCCGGCCCCGGCCGCCCGGCTGGCCGTAGACCTGGCCCGTGTTGTACCCGTCGTCGTACGCGGGCGGCGGAGGCTGCTGCTGCGGGACAGGACGCTGCACGTGTCGCATGACACGGGCGTCTTCGGGGCGTGCACTGCCGCTGCCACGGCCGTATCCGCCGCGGCCCGCGCCGCCCTGCCTGTCGCTCCGCCCGTCGGGCCAATCATTCATAGGGCTCAGTGTGCAGTGCTCGAATACGTGCCTTACAAGCCCTGAAGGGAAATCGCACCCGTGCTGTTGCAGAGCTAACACATTCGGCGCGCGCATAAGGTTGGTGGCATGACAGACCAGGCCCACGGCGCGGAATCGGATATTCCGGGCAAGCCGACTTCCGCTTCCCGCACGACGTTGTCGCACATCATGACGCACAACGACACCAATCTCCTCGGCACGGTGCACGGTGGCGTGATCATGAAATTGGTCGACGACGCGGCGGGCGCCGTGGCCGGTCGACACTCGGGCGGACCTGCGGTCACGGCCTCCATGGACGAGATGGCCTTCCTGGAGCCGGTGCGCGTGGGCGACCTGGTGCACGTGAAGGCGCAGGTGAACTGGACGGGGCGCACGTCGATGGAGGTCGGCGTGCGGGTCCTCGCCGAGCGCTGGAACGAGTCGGCCCCCGCACAGCAGGTCGGCTCGGCCTACCTCGTCTTCGCGGCGGTCGACGCGGACGGCAAGCCCCGCACGGTCCCCCCGGTCGAACCGGAGACCGACCGCGACCGCCGCCGCTACCAGGAAGCCCAAATCCGCCGCCAACACCGCCTGGCAAAGCGCCGCGCAATCAAGGAACTGCGTAATTCAAGCCCCGCCGGCGATTGAGGCGCGGGGTCCGGGGCAGAGCCCCGCGACCGCAACCCCGACCGACCGCAACAAGAGGTCACCCACACACAACCTGGTCCCCGGTAACCGCCCCGTACGACCCAGCGTCAGCGTCCTGCGCACGCACCGCCCGCACCCCCTCATAGTCCGCCCCGGCCAGAACCTTCAACGTCGGCCCAAGACCGTCCACCGGCTTCATCTCCGCCCCCGGCAGGGACTCCGCCAAGGACTTGGCCGACCGGTCCCACCCGGGGTCGTACAGCACGGTCGTCCGCTTCGCGGTGAGGTCGTCCGCGTTGACGGGCGCCCCGGTCGTCCGGAACCCCGTCCTCTTCAGCGCGGAGTCGACCTTCTTGCCGAGCCCCGAGGACGCCGTCCCGTTCTCGACCTGGACGCGGATCTCGTTCGGTGCGACGTCGACCACGGCCGCCTTCTTCGCCTTCGGCCGGTGCGGAGCGAGCGGCTTGTCCTCGCGCAGCGCCTTGAACAGCGCCGCGGACTTCTTGTCGTCCCACTTCACCGTGGAGCCGATGTTCGGCACGGGATAGCTCATGTTCCCGATCGGCACGGTCGTGAACTCCGAGGACGACGGCGAGAAGTTCCGCATGGCCCGCGCCAGGTCCATCATCTCGTCTGACCCGAAGCCCTTGTCGGCGCGGACCGAGCTGAGCAACGTACGGGCGACACCGCGGAACCGGACCGGGTTGAGCAGCACGCCCGACGACGTCGCCTTCGAGATCAGCGCGGCCATGAACCGCTGCTGGCGCTGCATCCGGCCGAGGTCGCCCGCACTGTCCATGTGCCGGGCCCGCACGTACTGCAGGGCCTGCCCGCCGTTCAGCCGGTGCGTGCCGGTATCCAGATCGAGGCCGGTGTAGGAGTCCTTGAGCGGGGAGGCCGTGCAGATGTCGACGCCGCCGAGCTCGTCGACCGTCTTCATGAAGCTGGTGAAGTCGACCTCCAGATAGTGGTCGAGCTTCACCTTCGTCATGTGCTCGACCGTGCGCAGCGTCAGCTGCGGCCCGCCCTCCGCGTACGCCGCGTTCAGCTTCACGGGGTGCTGGTGGTGCTTCTCGCCGCTGTTCTGGTCGGTGTGCGCCGGGATCTCCGCGTACGAGTCGCGGGGGAGGGAGACGACGGAGGCGCGCTCGTGGTTCGCCGAGATGTGCACGATCATCACGGTGTCCGTGCAGTGGCAGGGAGCGCCGCCGAGCTTGTACTTCCGGCGCTGCTCCTCGCTGATCTTGTCGCGGCCGTCGGTGCCGACGAGCAGCACGTTCATGCCGTCGCCGGCCGCGGGCCGGTTCTTCATGTCCTTGAAGGGGTCGATCCGGTGGATCCCGGCGTCGATGCCGGTGACGAGCGCGTGCCCGACGCCGGCCGCGGCGAGCACCGTCACCGAGAGCGCCGTCGCCACCCGCATGGCCCACCGGGACTTCTTCCTGAGCGGCGGCCGACCGGGCCCGCGGGCCTGTCCCCGGGGACGGGAAGGCCGCTGCGGACGGTCGGGGGAGCGGGGCGGCGTGGGCACCGGGGGACACCTCCGCGACAGTGGGCGTGGGACGCGAGCACAGTAGGTCGATACGATCTGCTGCCCGCGGCAGCGACTCGGCGGCGCGCGACCGGTTCCCCCATTAGCGGTAACGTGAGCCGCGATGAACGCAACCGCCAACTCTGCAACGCAGCTCCCGGCCGTCTCCGTGATCATGCCCATCCTCAATGAGGAGCGGCATCTGAAGGAGGCCGTCGAGGCGATCCTGACGCAGGAGTACGACGGCGAGATGGAGGTCGTGCTCGCCCTCGGCCCCTCCACCGACCGTACGGACGAGGTCGCCGCGCGGCTCGTCGCCGAACACCCCAAGGTGTCCACGGTGCCGAACCCGACGGGCCGTACCCCCGCCGCCCTGAACGCCGCGATCAAGGCCTCCCGCCATCCGATCGTCGTCCGCGTCGACGGCCATGCCGCGCTCTCGCCCGGCTATATCGCCACCGCGGTCCGCCTCATGGAGGAGACCGGCGCGATGAACGTCGGCGGCATCATGCACGCCCAGGGCACCAACGCCTGGGAGCAGGCCGTCGCCGCCGCGATGACCTCGAAGATCGGCGTCGGCAACGCCGCGTTCCACACGGGCGGCGAGGCGCAGCAGGCCGAGACGGTCTATCTGGGCGTCTTCCGGCGCGAGGTGCTCGAGAAGCTCGACGGTTACAACGAGGAGTTCATCCGCGCCCAGGACTGGGAGTTGAACTTCCGGATCCGCGAGTCGGGCGGCCTCATCTGGTTCTCGCCCGACCTGCTGGTCGACTACCGCCCCCGGCCGAGTGTCAGGGAGCTCGCCAAGCAGTACCGGAACTACGGCCGCTGGCGGCACGTCGTCGCCCGCTTCCACTCCGGCTCGATCAACCTGCGCTACCTCGCCCCGCCGACCGCCGTGTGCGCGATCGCGGCGGGCGTCGTGGTCGGCGCCGCCCTCACGCCGTGGGGCTTCGTGATCCCCGGCGGCTACCTCGCGGCGATCGTCGCGGGCTCGATCCCGGCGGGCAAGGGGCTGCCGCTGAAGGCGCGCGCCCAGATCCCCGTCGCGCTCGCCACGATGCACATGACGTGGGGCTGGGGCTTTCTGACCAGCCCGAAGTCGCTCGCGAAGAAGGTCATCGCCTCGCGCAGGCCGGCCGTGCCGCAGGAGCCCGCGGTCAACTGACCGTCAGTTTTCCTACGGGGCGCGGGAGTTCGACTCCCGCGCCCCGTTCTCGTAGGAGCTACCAGGTGTAACCCGGTTCCACCTTCATGCACTTGGAGTCGTCCGCGCCGTTCTGCGTCTGCTCCTTGTCCAGTGCCTTGCCCGCGTCCTCGTCGTCCGTGGACTTCGGGTAGGCGGTGCCCGTCTTCCAGTCGGCGCCCACGATCAGCGTCACCCCGGACACCTCCGTCGACTCCTCGACCGAACTCAGCGGAATCCCGAGGGACTTGGCGACCGCCTGGGCGTCGCCCTCCAGATCGGCCGAGGGGTAGCGGATCACCGTCCTGTCCTCGACGAGGGACTGCGCCTGGTCCGGGACCGCCTGCGTGAAGCCCTCGGCGGTCAGGGCCTGCGCCACCTGCGCGGCCCGCCCGGGCGCCGCAGGTGTCGTCGCCGTCCGCGTGCCGTTGCGCACCTGCACCGCGATCTTGCCGTCGGCCGCGGCCGGATCGTCGGACGTCTCGTCCTTCGGCTTCTCCTTGTCGGCCTTGTCCTTGCCGTCGAGCGCGATGTCGTCACGGAGCAGGCGCCACAGCGCGTCGGCGTCGTTCTCCTTCGGCACCACGCGCGCACCCTCGTACACGAACGGCATCGTCGTCATCGTGATCCGCTTCGGCGCGGGCCGCTTCAGCTCGTTGCTCAGGTCGTACAGCTTCTTGACCGTGTCGAGGCCGTCGTCGACGCCCAGCGCGTTCGTCGCCTTCTCGGCGAGCGTGCGCAGCTTGGCCGGGTGGCTGAACGTCGCGTTCTTGCGCAGCTCGCGCACCATCGAGCTCATGTACATGTGCTGCGCCTTGGCGCGCGCGATGTCGCTGCCGTCCTCGAAGCCGTGCCGGGTCCGCAGCCACTGCAGGGCCTGCTCGCCCTTGACGGACGTCGTGCCCTTTCTCAGCTTCAGGCCCGAGCCCTCGCCCGAGCTGTTCCTGGAGTGGACGTTGGCGTTGACACAGACCGGTACGCCGCCGATCGCGTCCGCCATCGACACGACACCCGAGAAGTCGACCATCATGTAGTGGTCGATGTGGATGTCGGTCATCTCCTCCCAGGTGGCGACCGTGCAGCCGGGGCCGCCGCGGGCCAGCGAGGTGTTCACCATCTGCCGGGAGACCGTCGCCGCGTACACCTTGCCGGACTTCGGGTCGGTGCACTGGGGCAGCCTGGTCAGGGTGTCGCGCGGCATGCTCACCACGGACATGTTGCTGCGGTCGGCCGACAGGTGCAGCAGCATCTGTACGTCGGCCAGCGGGGCGGAGCCGACGCTCTGCTTGTGCCCGCCGAGCTTCAGGTTCTCCTTGGTGTTCCGGCTGTCGGAGCCGATCAGCAGGATGTTCAGCGGGCGCTGGCCCGCCGCGTTCGGCGTCGGTTCCGGGACCTTGTGCTCGCCGAGATTGAGCTTGCCCGTCTTGAGGTTGCCGTTCAGATGCCGGTAGTAGAGGTATCCGGCGCCGGCCGTGCCGATTATCAGGAACGCGAGAATGCTCGCGGTCCAGCGAAGTATTCGTCGTCTGCGGCGGCGCGGCCGGACGGCCGCACGCTGCCTGCTGCGGGTGGTGCGACCGCGGCTGTCCGCGTCGTCCCCGCCCGGCGCATCCTCGTACAGGCTGTCGTCCCACCCCAGGTCGGACGCCTTCTCCGGTGGTTCGCCCCGCCCGGCAGGCTGCCGTATGCGCTCCCCACGCACAGTGCCTCGCCCCATGTCCTACCCCGCCCTCCCCGCCCTGTGACAGCGGCTCGGCCGCCCTCTGTCACTTACTTAGACAGTCAACAGGCGGCCGAGGTTGGTCACTTGGCGCACACAGCCTTGTCCGCTGTTGTCTTGTCGACCTCCGGCGCCTTTGCCGAGGCTCCGTCGACGGGTGTCCCCGCACCCTTGAAGTCGCCGCCGAGGATGAGTGTCATCGCCGGCAGCCCCTGATCGTTCTTCTCGCTCTTGCCTTCCTTCAGCGCGGACGCCGGAAGGCCCATGATGTCCGCGAGCCGCCGGGCCTGACTGGCCTGGTCCGGCGCGTACTCGAGGCTCGTCTTCGCCTGATTCGGCTTGTTGCCCATCTGGCTCGACTTCAGTACGCCCTCAGTGTTCTGCAGTTCCGTGAGAGTTTCCTGAGCGGCGCCCGTCCTGCCACTGCCGTTGTAGATGTTGACGCGGACCGCGGAGGCGGCGGACTTGGGGCCCTTGAGCTTCGCGTCCTGCTTCTCCTTCTGCTTCTTCTTCGTCGCGGTGAGGGACACGTCGTTCTTGATCGCGTTGAAGACCGGCGGTCCGGCCGTCGGGTTCACGACGACGGTCACGGGCGTCGGCTCCGCCGGGTTGTCGATCACGGGCACCGTGGTGAACGACAGGTTCTTCGGCGGCACCTTCCTGATCTCAAGGGCCAGGTCCTTGAGGCTGCTCAGGCTGCCGATGCCCTTGTCGACGGTGAGCGCCTTGGTCGCGGCCTCGGCGAGGCTCGTCAGCTTGCGCGGATTGGTGATCGTGTCGCTCGAACTCATCTTGCGCGCGAGGGAACCGAGGAACTGCTGCTGCACCTTGATCCGGTCCAGGTCGCCCTGGTTGCCGAAGCTGTGCCGGGTGCGCAGGAAGGCAAGCGCCTGCTCGCCCTGCAGATTGTGGGTGCCCGCCGACAGCTTGAGGTGCGAGTCCGGGTCGTTGACGTCCTTGCCGACACAGACGCTGACCCCGCCCACGGCGCTGGACAGCGTCTTCACCGCGTTGAAGTCCGCCATCATGAAGTGGTCGACGGTGATGCCCGTGACCGCCTTGACGGTCTTCATGACACAGCCCGCATCGCGGTCGGACTGCCCGAGGCTGGTGTTGAAGCGGCTGTTCGGCGTGCCCTTGATGGTCTTGAGCGTGCCGTCCTTCTGCTTCACCTGGCAGTCCGGCACGTCCACGACGAGGTCACGCGGAATGCTCAACGCGGTCGCGTTCGTACGGTCCTTGGAGACGTGCAGCAGCACATTGGTGTCGGCGTGGCCGACGCTGCCCTTGTCCCCGTAGCCCTCGTTACCCTTGCCGGTGCGCTTGTCGGTGCCCATGACGAGGACGTTGATCGCCTCGTCCTTGGCGAAACCGTTCTTGGCACCGACCACGTCCTGCGACGTGATGTTGCCGTTGAGGTGCTCCCAGTACCAGTAGCCGACTCCGGCACCCACCAGGACGACCATGGCCATGCCGCCGGCCGTCCACAGCATGATCTTCTTGGCCTTCGACTTCTTCTTCGGCCGCGAACGGCGCCGGCCGGAAGCCTGCTCCTGCGCGGCCGGCGCCTCGCGGCGTCTGCGCTGCGGGGGAACGTCGCGCCGGCCTCTGCCGCCGCCCTGCGGGCTGCCACGGCGCGGACCGTCACCGCGCGGCGCGGCGCGGCGCGGGCTCGGCACCGCCGACTGCCCAGCGGAGGGGGTCAGTCGCAGTTCGTAGTCACCGGTGTGGGGGTTGAGCACCCACTGATCTGCGGGGTCGATGTTCTCAGCCCGCCCACGGCCTTGCGCGTCCACGGTTGTCTGTGTCCTCCGTCGGGGCCACGCGGCGCCCCACCCCCCTTAAAAGCGGGCGCCCGGTCAAGTCGGTCAGTAGTGCGCGACCGGGCTCGCAAGCATGGCCGGGTGCACCGGATCGCTCACACTATCCGCCCAGTTCAGCGTCAAGCGAGGACGGTGACAAATTCCACTCCCATACAACTGGGCAATCCGGACCATTTCTTTGAACCTGTGGGTCGGCTGATGACTTCCGCTTCGCCCAGGGGCCGTTGAGGCGTCGTCCGGGCGTCCGGTCTCAGCCGCAGGAGGCCTGTCCGGCCGTGTTGCCGCGGAAGGTGGGGGCGGGGGAGGCGCCGGGTTTCCCGACGCTCCCGCCCTCGCCGTCATACGTGTCGTATTCATCGGATCCGTCAGAGTATCCATCCGATTCGCCGTCCGTGCCGTATTCGTCCTGCGCGCCGTACTCCTCGTCGGCAGGCGGCTGTTCGGCCACCTTCACGGGCGTGTCCTTGCGCAGCTGCGTGAACAGCCGCTCGGCCGCGGGCTGGACGAGCTGGTCCCGATTGGCGTTGTAGACGTACGACTCGCGGGGCACCGTCAGGAACCGGATGCGCTCGGCCGGAATGCCGCGCATGCCGCGCACCAGGTCGTAGAGCCCGCGCAGGCTGGCGAGCCCGGGGTCGGTGGTCAGCGAGGAGGTGGCGGCGTCGAGCACGGGGTAGAGCCGGGCCGGGTTCAGCAGCACGCCGTTGCTCTGCACCTTCTCGACGAGCGCGCCGAGGAACCGCTGTTGACGGTCCATCCGGTCGGTGTCGCTGCCGTTGCCGAGGCTCTTGCGGGCGCGTACGTAGCCCAGGGCCTGCTCGCCGTTCAGATGGTGGGTGCCCGAGGCCAGCCGCACATGCGCGTCGTCGTCGTCGATCGGCCGGTCCAGGCACACCGTGACGCCGCCGACGGCGTTCACCATGTCCTTGAACCCCTCGAAGTCCACGACCATGTGGTGGTCGACGCGGACCCCCGTCATCTTCTCGACCGTACGGATCGTGCAGGCCGAACCGCCCACCTCGAAGGCGTAGTTGAACATCGCGAACATCCCGTCGTGCCGCGAGCCGTCCCGCTGCCGGCAGGCCGGCACCTCGGTCATCAGGTCACGCGGGAACGAGATGGCCGTCGCGCTCTTCCGGTCCGCCGCGACGTGCAACAGGATCGTGGTGTCGGAGCGCTGGGTGCCGTCGTTGCGGCCGTACTTCCCGTTCTTGCCCGCCCGCGAGTCGGAGCCGATGAGCAGCAGGTTCTGCGCGCCCTCGGCCAGCACGGTGGGCCGTTCCTTCTCGTAGCGCGCGAGCTCGGAGGCGGTGTCCGTGTCCTCGGTGATGTTCCCGTTGAGCCTGTCGTACGCGATCCAGCCGACGCCGCCCGCCACGAGCACCAGGAACGCCGCGCAGATCGCCGAGTACCGCAGCCATCTCCCGCGCCGCCGCGCGCGCCCCGCACCGGTGGGCGAGGAGCCGTGGGCCGGCCCGGGGTCCGGGGGCGTGGCAGCGGAGTCGGTCACGTACAGGTCCCCCTCATGGAAACGTAGGCGTACCTACGACCATGGACCCCGCCGCGCGGCCGGACCGCGGCGAGCTGAGCCGAACGGGCTAGCTGCGCTTCCTCACGAGGTCAGCGGGCGGTCGCGGTGACCCGCTCGCTCTCCACGCGCTTGGCGAGGGCCGCTTCGTCGAGCTGGTCGAGGTTGCGGCACAGCACGACGGAACCGCCGGTGGCCAGCGGCGCGTAGAGGCCCGCGGCGAGCCCCTGCCAGGTGTCGTACGCCAGCCCGGACAGCAGCCGCGAACCGGGTCCGGTCAGGCCGAGCCCGGTGGCGTCGGCGGCGGCCTTCTCCACCACCTCGGCGCCCGTCCGCTCGGCGCCGGCCACGACGAGCGCGGGCTCGTCCGCGTCGACGGGCGCGAACGGGGCGAACCGGTCGCCCTGTCCCGGCACTTCGACGGCGTAGTCGAGGAAGCCCTCGGGCGGCTGCGGGAACCGTCCGCCGAGCGGCCGCAGCGCGAGCGCGATCCGCTCCCCGGAGCAGGCGCGGGCGGCGTCGAGCGTGTCGGGCCCGCTCACGACGAGATCGGCGCCGCCCGGATCCCCACCCACATCGGCGACGACACCCACGGACGAACAGGCCAGCAGCCACACCGCGGACTGCCAGTGGGCGGGCAGCAACAGGGCGAGCCGGTCGCCGGGTTCGGCGTTCAGGTCGCCCTGCAGCAGATTGGCGGTCTTGGCCACCCAGTTCGCGAGCGTGGCCACGGACAACTCCACGCGCTCCCCGGTCGCGTCGTCATAGAAGGTGACGAGCGGTCGCCCCGGATCGGCGACGAGGGCGGCCTGGAGCAGAGCGGCGGGAGTACGAGCAGCAGCAGTCACGGAAACCAGCGTACGCACCGGGTCCCACCCGTCACGGCACCCGTATGACACTCCCCGATGGCCGATGCCCAAGGATCCGCACACGATCGTGCGCATGCGTGGATTCCTTGCTTCATCGATCGGTGTCACCTGCGCGGCGGCCCTGGCCCTCCCGCTCACCCTGCCCACGGCCTCGCACGCCGCGCCGTCCCCGACGCGCGAAGCGGTCCCCGGCAGCACCCAGTCCCTTGCCCTCGACCCCCTCGAAACGTCGCCCGGCAGCACCTCGACGCGCGCCGCCGGCGCCCCCCAAGAACAGGGGCTCACACGGCGCGACGTGCGCCCCTTCTCCCTCGTCGGCGTCGTCTGGGACGACCCGGACGCCCAACTCCACGGCAACGTTCAGGTGCGTACGCGCACCACGAACACCACCCGCTGGTCCACCTGGCAGGACGTGGAGACCCACAACGACGACGCCCCCGACCTGGACACCCCGGAGCGCGCCGCGGGCGGTCTGCACGGCGCGACCGCCCCGCTCTGGGTCGGCGACAGCGACGGCGTGGAAGTACGCGTCAAGGCGGAGGAGCCCGAGGCCGAGCGCGCCGCACGGCCGGCCACCCTCCCGAAGGGCCTGCGCCTGGAACTCGTCGACCCCGGCGAAGAGCCACCGCAGGGCTCCCGCGCGGAAGGGGCCGACACCGGCGTCATCCCCGCCCTCGACAAGAAGCAGACGGAGGACGAGCTGATCCAGGCCCGCGGCGGCAAGTCGGCCGCGGCGGGGTCCCGTCCGTTCATCGGCCCGCGCCCGCGCATCATCACGCGCAAGGGCTGGGGCGCCAACGAGAAACTCCGGGAACGCAAGCTCGGCTACACCAAGACCGTCAAGGCGGCCTTCATCCACCACAGCGCTTCCGGCAACAACTACCGCTGCTCGCAAGCCCCTTCCGTCATCCGCAGTATCTACCGCTACCACGTCAAGAGCAGTGGCTGGCGCGACATCGGCTACAACTTCCTCGTGGACAAGTGCGGAAACATCTACGAAGGCCGGGCCGGTGGCGTCGCCAAGCCGGTCATGGGCGCACACACCCTCGGCTTCAACACCAACAGCACGGGTATCGCGGTTCTGGGCACGTTCGGCAGCTCCAAACCGCGCGCCGCGGCCGTCAAGGCCATCGCGCGACTCACGGCCTGGAAGCTCGGTCTCTACGGCGCGAATCCACGCGGGTCGACATATCTGAAGTCGGGCGGTAGCAATCTCTACCGCAAGGGAAAGAATGTACGACTCAAGGTGATCTCCGGTCACAGGGACGGTTTCGCGACCGAATGTCCGGGACGCCGCCTCTACAACAAGCTCGGCAGCGCCCGCAGCAGCTCCGCCCACCTACAGGGCCGCTGACGCCGGCCGGCCTGGGCGCCTCGCACGGTCTGCATACACTGGCCGGCCGAAAGACAGTTCGGCCGGCCCCAGCAGGAAGCAGAGACGACAGGTGACTGAAGCGATACTCCTGGTCGGCGGCAAGGGCACCAGACTCCGGCCACTCACGGTGAACACGCCGAAACCGATGGTCCCGGCGGCCGGCGTGCCGTTCCTCACGCACCAGCTGGCGCGCGCGAAGGCGGCGGGCGTCGACCACATCGTTCTGGCCACCTCCTACCTGGCGGAGGTCTTCGAGCCGTACTTCGGCGACGGCTCCGGCCTCGGTCTCCACCTCGAATACGTCACCGAGGTCGAACCCCTCGGCACCGGCGGTGCCATCCGCAACGTCGCCTCGCGCCTGCACTCGGCGCCCGACGAGCCGGTCCTGATCTTCAACGGCGACATCCTGACGGGCCTGGACATCGGCGCGCTGGTCCACGAGCACGAGACGACCGGCGCGGACGTCTCCCTCCACCTGTCGCGGGTCGAGGACCCGCGCGCGTACGGCCTGGTGCCCACGGACTCCACGGGCCGGGTGACGGCCTTCCTGGAGAAGCCCCAGACCCCCGAAGAGATCGTCACGGACCAGATCAACGCGGGCGCGTACGTCTTCCGCCGCTCGGTCATCGACACGATCCCGACGGGCCGCCCGGTCTCGGTCGAACGCGAGACGTTCCCGGACCTGCTGGCCTCCGGAGCCCATCTCCAGGGCATGGTCGATTCGACCTACTGGCTGGACCTCGGCACCCCCCAGGCCTTCGTCCGCGGCTCCGCCGACCTGGTCATGGGCCGCGCCCCGTCGCCCGCCGTCCCCGGCCGCCGCGGCGACCGCCTGGTCCTGCCGACGGCACGAGTGGCCCCGGACGCGAAGCTCACCGAGGGCACGGTCGTGAGCGAGGGCGCGCGGATCGGCGAGGGCGCCCGTATCTCCGGCTCCGCGATCCTGCCCGATGCCGTGATCGAACCGGGCGCGGTGATCACGGACTCGCTGGTCGGCACCGGCGCCCGAGTGGGCGCACGTACGACCCTCAAGGGCGCGGTGATAGGCGACGGCGCCGACGTGGGCGCGGACAACGAACTCCAGTCAGGAGTCCGAGTGTGGTGCAACGCAACCCTGCCCCCGGCTTCGATCCGCTTCTCATCGGACCAGTAATTCGAGCCCCTGCGGCTCTGCTTATAAGCCCCTGCGGCGATTGAGCAGCGGGGTCCGGGGCAGAGCCCCGCGACGTCGACCACGGGTCCCCGGAAGAGGCGCTTTCGCGGGCTGAGGGAGAAAACCCCCTACCCTCGAAGACCCACCCGCCCCACCCGGAGGACCCCGTGGCAGGCCGCCGATACCCCTCCGAAACCCCTCTCCACCTGGGCCTCACCCTCAGCCCGCTGCGCAGAGGCCCCGCGGACCCCACCTTCCGCACCACACCGGACGGCGCGGTGTGGCGATCCAGCCGCACCCCACAGGGCCCGGCAACGCTCCGCGTGACCGAGGAGCGCGACGGCGCGGTCCGGGCCCGGGCCTGGGGCGAGGGAGCCGACTGGTTCCTGTCCCAACTCCCGCACCTGCTCGGCGAGTCGGACGACCCGACCGCCTTCGAGCCCCGCCACCGCCTCGTCGCACGGACGACCCACCGCCGCCCCGGCCTCCGCCTGACCCGCACGGGCCTGGTCCTGGAGTCCCTGATCCCGTCGATCCTGGAACAGAAGGTCACGACGGACGAGGCGTACCGCGCCTGGCGCCTGCTCCTGAACAAGTACGGCGAACCGGCCCCCGGCCCGGCCGGCGAGGACCTGCGCATGCGCGTGATGCCGGACCCGCGCACCTGGACGCTGATCCCCTCCTGGGAGTGGCACCGGGCGGGCGTGGACAACAAGCGCGCCTCGACGATCATCCGCGCGGCACAGGTCGCCCGCCGCCTGGAGGAGGCGGCGCGGATGGAGCCGGGGGAGGCCCGCACCCGGCTGGAACTGGTCCCCGGCATCGGCCCCTGGACCTCCGCGGAGACGGTCCAGCGCACGCACGGCGCCCCCGACGAGGTGACGACGGGCGATCTGCATCTGCCCGGCATCGTCGGCTACGCCCTCGCGGCCGACCGGGACGCGACGGACGAGGACATGCTGGAACTCCTGGCCCCGTACGCGGGCCAGCGCCACCGGGCGGCCCGCCTGATCATGCTCAGCGGCGTCTCACCGCCACGGAGGCAACCCAAGATGCGCAGGGTGAACATCGCGGAGTGGTGAGGGAGGCCGGCGCACAAGCGCCCGCGGCGCTCTACCGCACCTCGACGAAGTCGGAGACGACCCGCTCGGGCCGCTCACCCGGCGCCCCCGCCGCATGCCCCACCGCGACGGCCCCCATCGGGTCCCACGTCTCCGGCAGGTCGAGCACGTCGCGCACGACATCCCGGCAGAACATGGTCGACGAGACCCACGCGGACCCGAGCCGCTCCCCGGCCAGGGCGACCAGGAAGTTCTGCACCCCGGCCCCGGTGGCGACCACGAACATCTCCCGCTCGGCGGCATCCCGCCGCGCGTCCCCGTACGTGTGCGACCCGTCCATCACGAGGCACGGCACCACGAGGTAGGGCGCGTTACGCAGCACATCCCCCCGCCGCACCCGCTTCGCGATCGACTCCTCGCTCTTGCCGTCCCGCCGCAGATCCGCGATCCACGCGTCCCGCATCGCGTCGAGCAGCCGCGTCCGCGACTCCTGCGACTCCAGGAGCACGAACCGCCACGGCGTCGTGTGATGCGGCGCGGGCGCCGTGACGGCCGCGGCGACGGCCCTCCGCACGGCCCCCGGGTCGACCGGCTCGTCGGTGAACGCCCGCACGGTCCGCCGCTGCGTCACGGCCTCCCGCACCGCCTCCGACGTGCCGAGCCGGAACATGTCGTCGCGCGCGACCCGCACCAACTCCCTCGCGGATCCACCCTGTTCTTGGACGAGTGTCGAGCCGAGCCCCCGCACCACGGCGACCGGCAGACCCCCGGCCTTCCCCTTCACGAGGTCACCCGCGGCCGCCAGCTCGTCGGCCGTGGCCACCACGGTGGCGCTGAGCGGATTCCCGTACGCGTCCGTGCCGCCCCGCAGATCGTCGAGTACGCGCACGCCCGCCGCCCCGATGGCGACATCGGTCAGCCCGTTCCGCCACGGCCTGCCGAAGGTGTCGGTGACAACGACCCCGACGTCCACCCCGAGCGCGTCCCGCACGCCGTCCCGGATCGCGGCCGCGGCGGCGTCCGGGTCCTCGGGCAGCAACAGCACCGTCCCCGCGGGGGTGTTGGAGGCGTCGACCCCTGCCGCGGCCATCACGAGCCCCAGCTTGTTCTCGACGATCCGCAGCGTGCCGCGCCGCGCCACGACCCGTACGGTCTCGGCGTCGATCGCGGCCTCCCGGTCGTCGGCCCGGAGCACCCGCCCCTCGGCCTTGCTGACGATCTTCGAGGTGACCAGCAGCACGTCACCGTCGACGAGCCCCGGTTCGGCGGCGACGATCAGCTTCGCGATGTCGTCGCCCTCCCGCACCTCGGGAATGCCGGTGACGGCCCACGCGCGAAAGCCGGGGGCGGCAGAGGTGCCGGGGGTGTCAGGGGTGGTCGTCACGCGCCGCGTACCTCCTCCGCGAGCTTCAGCGCCTCACGCGCCATCTCCGCGGCGGCGGTGCCCTCCACGGGGTCCGTCATCATCAACGGCACGGCCCTGCACGCGATCCCGGCCGCCTCGACCCGCTCCACGGCCTTCTCGTCCACCGTGTCGACCAGCCAGCCGTCGAGCAGCCCGCCGTCCTTCGCCGCCCCGTAGTGCTCGGCGACCGCGGCCGCGCTGGACTCCACGCCCACCGCCGCGAGCACCTTGTCGGCCATGCCGCGCACCGGAGCGTCGCCCACGATCGGCGAGAGTCCGACGACGGGGGCGGTGGACTTCTCGATGCCCTCCCGGATCCCCGGGACCGCCAGGATCGTCCCGACGCTCACCACGGGGTTCGAGGGCGGGAAGAGGATCACGTCGGCCTCGGCGATGGCCTCCAGGACGCCCGGCGCGGGCTTCGCCTGCTCGGCACCGACGGGCACGACGGCCTGCGCGTCCACGGAGGCGCGCAGCTTCACCCAGTACTCCTGGAAGTGCACGGCCTTGCGCTCGCCGTCCACATCGACCGCCACGTGCGTCTCCACGCGGTCGTCCGACATGGGCAGCAGTCGCACGCCCGGCTGCCACCGCTCGCACAGCGCCTCGGTGACCGCGCTGAGCGGGTAGCCGGCGCCCAGCATCTGCGTACGGACGATGTGGGTCGCGAAGTCCCGGTCGCCGAGCCCGAACCACTTGGGTCCGACCCCGTACGCCGCGAGCTCCTCCTTGACCGTGAACGCCTCGTCCGTACGTCCCCAGCCCTGCTCCTCGTTGATGCCGCCGCCCAGGGTGTACATCACCGTGTCGAGGTCCGGACAGACCTTCAGGCCGAAGAGGTGGATGTCGTCCCCGGTGTTGCCGATGACCGTGATGGCCGCGCCGTCCGGTGCGGCCTGCTTGAGACCGCGAAGGAACCGGGCACCACCGATGCCGCCTGCCAGAACCACAATGCGCATGTGCCCAGCATCGCAGGCACCTCTGACAACGCGTCGGCCGGTCTCAGACAGTGGCGGCTTCGGCGACCGAGCAGGTTGGCGTGTGCATCGGCATCTCGGTCAAGCCGGGGAAGTAGACGTGCAGGCTGACCGCGGGCTCCAGGGAGTCGTTGACGACCTCGTGGACGTAACCGGGCGCGAAAACCCGCTGCGCGCCGGTTCCGAGCGCGCGCACGCCCCCTTCCGTACGCTCCGTCAGTTCGCCCTGCAGCAGCGTCAGTACGCCGGAGGAGAGGCCGTGGTCGTGCAGCCCGCTGCCCTGACCCGGCACCCACGACAGGAGCCACACCTCGTAGCCGGGTCCCGTGCGCAGACGGTGGTACCAGCGGGTGGTGGTGTCGTACTCGACGAGGTGTTCCCACTGGGAGCGGTCGGCGGCGATGGAGCGCGCGAGGCCGACGAATTCGGCCACCGTCTCGGGGTGCTCCCGGACGGGCTGCAGCAGGTGCGGTACTTCGAGGATGTCGCCGGCGATCTGGAGGTCGCTGTCGCTGTTCATGGGGTGGTGGTGTTCCTCAAGGGAGTGCGGTGCGCAGGGCCGTACTGAGATGAGAAGAAGCGTGGTCGGAGCCGACGGGCTCAACGACTCAACAGCTGGAACAGCAACAGCACACGAGGGCAGCGCGAACGGACCCGGCGGTGCGGGTCGTCGAGGGTGCCGAAATCGCGAGCATGCCCATCAGGACAGCGGGTCATGCCCTCGTTGTCAACCCAATGTCCGGATTGTGGAATATGGTTCACCTCATCCGGTGTCCTTGGCAGGCGAAAGGTTTGTGCAGCGAGGTGGCCGGACATGTGGCGCAGCAACCCGGCGTGCAAACGTCGGAACGGCAGCGATCTTTGCGGCGTCTTTCCTTGTAGCGGTTCATCGGGGGAGGGGCGACTGCACGGGGTGCGGTCGGCTCCGCATGAGCCGCGGGCAAGTGTCATGGTTTTTGGCGATTTGAACACTTTCCGCATAGCCTTGGTTCCGCAGGGTGAATAACGGGCCCAATAGCAGATCTCGGCTTGACTGCCCCGGATCGGCACACTTGTAATTTCACTCGTGTCGTTCAGCCGAAATCGGTGACGGCAACATCACGGGGACGCACGGACAGACGAGGGGCGCACTATGACCGAGTCGTTTCAGGATCTGCTGGTCGAGGACGCGGAAGAAGAACTCGGCTGGCAGGAGCGCGCGCTGTGCGCCCAGACCGACCCCGAATCCTTCTTCCCCGAGAAGGGCGGTTCCACGAGAGAGGCCAAGAAGGTCTGCCTCGCGTGTGAGGTCCGCTCCGAGTGCCTCGAATACGCGCTCGCCAACGACGAACGCTTCGGCATCTGGGGCGGCCTCTCCGAGCGCGAGCGCCGTCGGCTGAAGAAGGCCGCTCTCTAGTCCCCAAGATGTGCGGTGCTTTCCGGCCTGCTGCCCGTGGTTGTCCACAGGCGGCGGGCCGCTGTTGTTGGCAGCCGTTAGTGTGGGGCCCCGTCCCGGACGCCACCGTGTCCCCAGTGGGCGCGGGCGTCCACCGCAGTCCAACGAACCGGGGCCCGTACCTCGATGTCCGTGCACAGCCACTCGGCAGGCCAATTCGGTACTGCCGCCGCCGCGTTCAACCCGGGGCCCGCAGCAGGGGTCGACCCGAGCAGCGCCCCCGAGTTCCCCAGGCATGTCGTCACCGCCGTCGTCGTCTCGCACGACGGAGCGCGCTGGCTGCCCGACGTTCTTTCAGGGCTGCTCTCCCAGGAGCGCCCCGTTCAGAACGCGATGGCGGCCGACACCGGCAGTGCCGACGACTCCGCCGCGCTCGTCGCGCAGGCCATCGGTGACGACCGCGTGCTGCACCTCGCGCGCCGCACCGGCTTCGGCCAGGCCGTCGAGGAGGCCGTGCGCAGCGCGGGCGTCCTCACCCCCGACGAGCTGCCGTACCTGAAGCGCCCGAGCGGCTGGGACCCCGTCAGCCGCTCCTGGCGCGACGACGCGTACGACCTGCCGGACCTGCCGCACGGCGAACCCGAGCAGTGGCTGTGGCTGCTGCACGACGACTGCGCGCCCGATCCCGACGCGCTCGCCCAGATGCTGCGCGTCGTCGAGATGGAGCGCGAGGCCGGCAGCGACGTCGCCATCGTCGGACCCAAGCTGCGTGGCTGGTACGACCGCAGGCAGCTGCTCGAGGTCGGCGTCTCCATCGCCCACTCCGGGCGCCGCTGGACCGGTCTCGACCGCCGCGAGCAGGACCAGGGGCAGCACGACCATGTGCGGCCCGTGCTGTCCGTGTCCACCGCGGGCATGCTGATCCGGCGTGACGTCTTCGAGCAGCTCGGCGGCTTCGACCGCAGGCTGCCGCTGATGCGTGACGACGTCGACCTGTGCTGGCGCGCCCATGCCGCGGGCCACCGGGTCGTCGTCGCCCCCGAAGCCGTCGTGCGGCACGCGGAGGCCTCCTCCCGCGAGCGCCGCACCGTCGACTGCGTCGGCCGTACCGCCACGTCGCCGCACAAGGTGGACAAGGCGGGCGCCGTCTACACGCTGCTCGCCAACGCGCGCGGGGCGACGCTTGCGTGGTCCCTGCTCCGCGTCGTGTTCGGCACGCTGCTCCGTACGCTCGCGTACCTCGTCGGCAAGGTGCCGGGACAGGCCTTCGACGAGATCACCGGTCTGCTGGCGACGCTGCTGCGGCCGGGGCGGATTCTCGCCGCCCGCAGGCAGCGCGGCAGGGG
The DNA here is from genome assembly GCF_035798155.1 of Streptomyces endophyticus. Taxonomy (NCBI): domain Bacteria; kingdom Bacillati; phylum Actinomycetota; class Actinomycetes; order Kitasatosporales; family Streptomycetaceae; genus Streptomyces; species Streptomyces endophyticus. The sequence continues at coordinate 27,011 of NZ_JAOZYC010000186.1, forward strand.
CGTCGTCGACGCCAAGGAACTGCGCCCGCTGTTCCCGCCGCCGGGCGCGACGGTGCGGCTCACCGTCGAACAGGTGGCGGGCAACCTCTTCGAAGGCTCCGACCCGGAGACCGCCAGGGCGGGCCGGCACGGTGGCGGTGGCCTCGAGTCGCCCGACGACGCCGAATTCGTCCGGATCGAGCGGTTCGCGCGCCTCAAGCGCATCGCCCGCAACCCCGGACCGGTGCTCCTGGTAGTGCTGCTCTTCGTCTCCCTCATCGCCTGTAGAGGGCTGTTGGGAGGCGGGGCTCTGGCAGGCGGCGCGCTGCTGCCCGCTCCCGCCGACGCGTCCGAGCTGTGGGCCCGGTACGCCGACGCCTGGCACGCCACCAGTACCGGCGGCACCCAGGCGGCGCCCCCGTACCTCGCGCTGCTCGCCACCTTCGCCTCCGTGTTGTTCGGCTCCACCGGGCTCGCGGTCACCGTGCTGCTCGTCGGCTCGGTGCCGCTCGCCGGCTTCACCGCGTACTTCGCGTCCAGGCCGCTCGTCACCTCGCGCCTCCTGCGCGCGTGGGCGGCCGTCGCGTACGCCTTCCTGCCCGCCGTCACGGGCGCCCTCGCGGGCGGCCGCATCGGCACCGCGGTGCTGGCGATCCTGCTGCCGCTCCTCGCGCGCGCGGGTCTCGCCGCTTCGGGCCTGACGCACACTCAGGGCGGGCGCGGCAGCTGGCGGGCCACCTGGGCGTACGCGCTGCTGCTCACGATCACGACGGCCTTCACGCCGATCGTGTGGCCGGTCGCGCTCGTCCTCGGCATCGCGCTCCTTGTAGTGCGGCGCTCCGACATCACCGCCTACGGGCTGCGTTTCCTGGCCGCGCTCGGCACACCGCTGCTGATGCTCGCGCCGTGGTCCCTCTCGCTGCTCCCGTTCGGCTTCTTCAAGGAGGCCGGAATCCCGTACGGGGCGGGTTCCGCGACCGGACTCGGGCTGCTCGGCGCGTCGCCGGGCGGCGCCGGGACCACGGGCAGCCTGCTGCTCGTCGGCATCGTCCTCGCGGCGCTGGCCGCCCTGCTGCGCCACGAGCGCCGCCGCGCGATCGTCGCCTCCTGGGCCGTCGCCGTCGTGGCGCTCGTCTTCGCGGCCCTGTCGAACGGCTCGGCGTGGGCCGGACCCGCCACCCTCGTCTACGGCATCGCGCTCCTGGCCGCCGCCGCGCTCGGCGCCGACGGCGCGCGCTCGCGCGTGGCCGAGCAGAGCTTCGGCTGGCGTCAGCCGGTGGCCGCGCTCATCGCGTTCGCCGCTGCGGCGGGCCCTGTGCTGCTCGCCGCGGGCTGGATGATCGGCGGCGCCGACGGGCCCGTCGAGCGGCGCGACCCGGTGCAGGTGCCCGCGTTCGTCGCCGAGGAGGCAGGCACCCGCGACCAGGCCCGCACGCTCGTCATGGACGGCTCCACGGGCGACGTCGCGTACTCGCTGGTCCGGGGCGCGGGTGCGCGCCTCGGTGACGGCGAGCTGACCGCGGCCGCGGGCGAGAACGCCAGGCTCGACAAGGTCGTCGCCAACCTGGTCGCCGGCTCCGGCGCCGATCAGGCCGACCAGCTCGGCGGTTTCGCCGTGCGCTACGTCCTCGTACGGGGTGGCGCGCCGCGCGAGATGAGCCGTGTCCTCGACGCGACGCCGGGCCTGACCCGGCTCAGCCAGCAGGACGGCACCGCGCTGTGGCGCGTCGACCGGCAGGTGGCGCGGGCCGTCGTCCTGCCGAAGGCCGACGTCGGCTCCACTGCGGAGGAGTCCGTGCCGGTCGCGGCGGGCCCCGTCGAGCTGCACACGAAGGTGCCGCAGGGCCAGGAGGGCCGCATCCTGCGCCTCGCCGACCAGTCCGCCGATGGCTGGACCGCGACGCTGAACGGCACGCCTCTGACGAAGACCACCGTCGACGGCTGGGCGCAGGGCTTCGAACTGCCCGCATCGGGCGGCACGCTGGACGTCACGTACGACGCGCCGATCACGCACACCGCCTGGCTGTGGGCGCAGGGTCTGCTCGCCCTTGTCCTCGTGGTGCTCGCCCTGCCAGGCCGGCGCCAGGACGTCGACGACGACCTGCCGGATGAGCCCGTGGTGACCGCACAGGACCTCGCGGGTGACGGCCGAAGGGCCCGCCGACTGCGTGCCCAGGCGGATGCGGAGCAGGCGACACAGGCGGAGCCGGTGCCCCAGCAGGTCCCCGGCGCGGCCATGCCTCCTCCTCCGGAGGAGGCCCCCATGGCGGGCTTCCCGCACCAGCAGACGTACGCGGAGTGGGACCAGCCCAGCTACGCGGCCGCCGACTACGGCACGTACGCGGCCGGGGAGCAGCAGTACCAGGGCGGCGCCTACGGGTACGACCAGCAGGTCGACCCCTACCAGGCGGGCCAGTACGACCCGTACGCCTACGGGGGCGGGTACGAGCAGCCCCAGCAGTACGACCCGACGTACGAGCAGCAGCAACAGCAGCACCAGCAACAGCAGCACGGCCACGGCAACGGCGCCGACAATGAGCGCCCCGACGGGAGCCAGCAGTGAACCGCACGACCCTGTCCCTGATCGCCGCCGTGACCGCCCTGGCCGCCGTCACGGGCTTCGCCGCCGCGACGACGCCCGGCGAGGAGGACACCTCCGGCCGGGCGGCCGCCGCGCGCCTCCCTGTCGAGCGCTCCAGCTTGCTGTGCCCGGAGCCCAGCCAGTCCGACCTGGCGGAGACCGCGTACACCTCGTACACGCCGGAGACGAAGGGCACCGAGGGCGTCGGCACGGCGGAGCTGGTGCCCGCCAAGGGCGGCAAGAAGGGCAAGGCTGTCGTCACCCCGAAGAAGCCCGGCACGCCCGTCGCGGGCGACGCCACCGGGGCCGAGGCGCCCGCCCTGACCGGAACCGCCGACGGGGCACTCGCGCCCGGCTGGACCGTCCAGCAGACCACCAGCGTGACCGCCGGCTCGGGCCGCGGCCTGCTCGGTGTGAACTGCTCGGAGCCCGACACGGACTTCTACTTCCCCGGCGCCAGCACAGCCAAGGGCCGCAGCGACTACGTCCACCTCACGAACCCGGACGACGAGGCCGCGGTCGTGGACGTGCAGATGTACGGCCCCGAAGGGGCCATCAAGTCCGAGGTCGGCGAGGGCATCACCGTCCCGCCGCACTCCAGCGTCCCGGTGCTGCTGTCGACGCTGACCGACAAGGCGTACACGAACCTCACGCTGCACGTGACCGCGCGCAGCGGCCGGGTCGGGGCGGCCCTGTCGGACGTGGACGAGAAGCTGGGCGGGGACTGGCTGCCCGCATCCGCCGACCCGGCCGCGTCCCTCGTGCTGCCCGGCATCCCGAAGGACGCCAAGAACGCGCGTCTGGTCGCCTTCGCGCCGGGGCAGGACGATGCCGACCTGAAGGTCCAGCTCGCGACCTCCAGCGGCAAGATCGCGCCTGCGGGGCACGACACGCTGCACCTGAAGTCGGGCATGACCACGGCCGTCGACCTCGGCGCCGTCACGCGCGGCGAGGCGGGGTCGCTGATCCTGACGCCCTCCGAGGGCTCCGTGCCGGTCGTGGCCGCCCTGCGCGTCACGCGCGGCAAGGGCGCCGACCAGGAGACCGCGTTCATCCCGGCCACGCGGAGCATCGGCGCCCGGGCCACGGTCGCCGACAACCGCGCGAAGGGGTCCACGCTCGCCCTGACCGCCCCCGAGTCGACCGGCAAGGTCAAGGTCACCGCGTCCCCGGGCACCGAGGGCGGCACGGCGACCACCAAGGAGTACACGGTCAAGGGCGGCACGACGCTCTCGGTCACCCCGCCCGTCCCGTCCGGCCTGAAGGGCTCGTACGCGCTGACGGTGGAGCCGGTGTCGGGTGGCCCGGTCCATGGCTCACGGATGCTGGAGAAGAAGCAGGGCTCCGTCCCCGCGTTCACGGTGCAGACGCTGCCGGACGACCGGGGCATGGTGTCGGTGCCGAAGGCGGACGAGGACCTCTCGGTGGTGCAGAAGTAGCTGCCTACGGGGCGGCGGGGTCAGTCCTCGCCGTCTCCGTAGTCCCCGTACCGGGGATCCACGGTCTCCGGGGTGAGCCCCAGGACCTCCGCGACCTGCTCGACGACGACCTCGTGCACGAGCGCCGCCTGCTCCTCGCGCCCCTTCGTGCGGATCTCCACGGGGCGCCGGTAGATGACCACGCGCGCGGGGGTGTCGTCCCGCGCGGGGACCATGCCGCCGAGCGGCACCGCGCCGCCGACCCACGCCTCGTCCTCGGCCGTCAGCCGCGGCACGTCCAGAATCAGGAAGTCGACCTCGGCGAGCTGCGGCCAGCGCCGCTCCAGGCGCTCCACGGAGTCCTGTACGAGGTCGGAGAAGGCCTCGGCGCGGCTCGCGGACAGCGGCACCTGCGGGGGCGCCACGGGGCCGCGCATGCCCCGGCCGTGCCGGTCGCGGCGGCGCGGCGGGCGCGGCTCCCCGGAGGGCGGCGAAACCGCGTCGTCTGTGTTGACTGGCCTTTCCATCACTGACGCAGCGTAGTCCTCCGCGGCGCCGGAAGCGGGGCGGCGCCGGGCGGGGCACCCCATGTCGCTTCCTGACCGATCAAGCCAATCTTGGGGCTGATTCAACTTCTCTCCCGGATCGACGATCTCGCGGCAATTGGCGCTATATGCCCTGAGTGGTGACCGCTTTCAACTACCCAGTGGGGCGCACGACCCGGGGTCGGCGCAGGTCACCGGGGCGCCCGTGGACGGGGGTGTGCGCCGGATCACGCCACGACACGGTGGGGTGACCTCGGGGAGAGTCGTCGCGGCCCGCTCAAGAGTGCGGTAGCGTCCAACGCTGTGAGCCCTGTACGTCGCTGTTCGCGCACCGCTTGCGGCCGTCCTGCCGTCGCGACGCTGACGTACGTCTACGCCGACTCGACCGCGGTCCTCGGCCCCCTCGCCACGTACGCCGAACCCCACTGCTACGACCTGTGCGCCGAGCACTCCGAGCGCCTCACCGCGCCGCGCGGCTGGGAGGTCGTCCGGCTCTCCGGCGGCAGCGCTCCCAGCCGCCCCAGCGGGGACGACCTGGAGGCCCTCGCCAACGCTGTGCGCGAGGCGGCCCGCCCGCAGGAGCGCGCGGCCGGGGCCGGCGGCTCGGGGGCGCGCACCGCGGACCCCATGGAGGTCGCGCGCCGCGGTCACCTCCGCGTGCTGCGCTCGCCCGACAACTGATCAACTTCCTTGTAGATCAGGCCCTTTCTTCCGTATAGGTCAGGCCCTTCCACGGGATCTTCACAGTCGAACGCGTTGACCCGCGATTGTTGAGGACACGACGATTTCGCCACCCGACTCCGGGATCCCGGGAGGCGCACGTGTTCGTCCAGCAATTGGAGCCCGTAGGCGGCTCGCTCGGCCTGTCCGCCCTCGTCGCGGCCCTGCCGCTCGTGACCGTCCTCGTCCTGCTCGGCGCCGTGCGCATGAAGGCGCACCGCGCGGGCCTGATCGGTCTCGCCGTGGCAGCCGCCGTCGGCTGGCTCGCGTACGGCATGCCTCTGGGACAGACCGTCTCCAGCGCCGCACAGGGCGCGGTGTTCGGGCTCTTCCCCATCATGTGGATCGTCGTCAACGCCCTGTGGGTGTACCGGATGACGGTGCGCACCCGGCACTTCGACATCCTGCGCCGCTCCTTCGGGCGGCTCTCCGACGATCCGCGCATCCAGGCGCTCGTCGTCGCGTTCTGCTTCGGCGCGCTCCTGGAGGCGCTCGCCGGGTTCGGGGCGCCGGTCGCCATCTGCTCGGTGATGCTGGTCGCACTCGGCTTCGACCCCGTGAAGGCCGCGGTCGTCGCGCTCGTCGCCAACACGGCGCCCGTCGCCTTCGGGGCCATGGGTACGCCCGTCGTGACGCTGGCTCAGGTGACGGGCCTTCCGCTGGACGCCGTCGCCTCCGTGGTGGGTCGTCAGACGCCGCTGCTCGCCCTCGTGGTGCCGCTCGTGCTCGTCGGCCTGGTGGACGGCAAGCGGGGCCTGCGCGAGACCTGGGTGCCCGCCCTGGCGTGCGGATTCGCCTTCGCCGTCGCCCAGTTCGTGGCCTCCAACTACGTGTCCGCCCAACTCGCCGACATCGGCGCCGCGCTGGTGGGTGCCGGCGCCCTCGTCGCGGTGCCGCACGCGCGCAGGCCGGCCGCCGAGCCCGTCCGCGCCGCCGTCCTGACCGGCGTACGCAGTGAGGACCTGGACGAGGAGGACGCGCGGCCCGAGGTGCTGCGCGCCTATGTCCCGTACGCGCTCATCGTCGTGATCTTCTCCCTGGCGCAGATCCCCGCCATCAAGGACCTGCTCACCAAGGCCAACTGGGTCTTCGACTGGCCCTTCCTGAACGTCGCCGACCCGAGCGGCAAGCCCGTGGGCGGCAACATCTTCACGCTGCCGATCGTCTCCACCGGCGGCACGCTCGTACTGATCGCGGGACTCTTCTCCGCGGTCGTCCTCGGGGTGCACGCGCGCGATGCGGTGCGTGAGTGGTTCGCCACGGTGCACGAACTGCGGTTCGCGATCCTGACGGTGACGAGTGTGCTGGCCCTCGCGTACGTCATGAACCTGTCCGGACAGGCCGCCACCATCGGGCACTTCGTGGCGGCAGCGGGCGCAGGGCTCGCCTTCTTGTCGCCCGTACTGGGGTGGTTCGGCGTCGCGGTCTCCGGGTCCGACACCTCGGCCAACGCGCTCTTCGGCGCCCTCCAGGTGACGGCCGCCCAGCAGTCGGGCCTTTCGCCGGAACTCCTTGCCGCGGCGAACAGTTCGGGCGGCGTCCTCGGCAAGATGATCTCGCCGCAGAACCTGACGATCGCCTGTGCGGCGGTCGGCCTCGCGGGCCGGGAGGGCGACCTGCTGCGCAAGGTGCTGCCGTGGAGCGCCGGACTGCTGCTCGTGATGTGTCTGATCGTGTGGGCACAGAGCACCGCGGTGCTGTCGTGGATGCTGCCCTGAGCGGGGCCGGCGCCGCCCGGTACCGCCTGGTGCTGCTGTGACCAGTGAGGATGCGGGCAGACGGGTTCCCCGGGAGGAATGAGGGGTTCACGATCCACTGTCAGTGCGGCCAGGTACTTTGTGGGTCCGTGCAGGACTCCAGGAGGGCTGGGCAGACCGTGGCTGCTGCTGATCTGTCACAGATCGTTAAGGCGTACGACGTGCGTGGGGTGGTCCCGGACCAGTGGGACGAGGAGCTCGCCGCGCTGTTCGGCGCCGCGTTCGTGCGGGTGACGGGCGCGGACGCGATCGTCGTGGGTCATGACATGCGGCCCTCGTCGCCCGGCCTGACGGGGGCGTTCGCGCGCGGGGCCGCCGCCCTCGGCGCGGACGTCACCGAGATCGGCCTGTGCTCGACGGACCAGCTGTACTACGCGTCGGGCGCGCTCGACCTGCCCGGCGCCATGTTCACGGCCTCGCACAACCCGGCGCAGTACAACGGCATCAAGATGTGCCGCGCGGGCGCGGCGCCGGTCGGGCAGGACACGGGCCTCGCCGAGATCCGCCGGCTGGCCGAGGAGTGGAGCGCGTCGGGCGCCCCCGAGCCGGCCGCCACGCCCGGAGCCGTCACGCGGCGGGACACGCTGAAGGACTACGCGGCGCACCTGCGCGGCCTGGTCGACCTGACGGTGATCCGCCCTCTGAAGGTCGTCGTCGACGCGGGGAACGGGATGGGCGGACACACGGTCCCGACGGTCCTCGAAGGCCTGCCGCTGGACGTCGTGCCGATGTACTTCGAGCTGGACGGCACGTTCCCGAACCACGAGGCGAACCCGCTGGACCCGGCGAACATCGTGGACCTCCAGGCACGCGTGCGTGCCGAGGGCGCCGACCTCGGCCTCGCCTTCGACGGGGACGCGGACCGCTGCTTCGTGGTGGACGAGAACGGCGACCCGGTGTCCCCGTCCGCGATCACCGCCCTGGTGGCCGTCCGCGAACTCGCGCGCAACGGCGGCTCGGGCACGGTCATCCACAACCTGATCACCTCCTGGACCGTCCCGGAGGTCGTGAAGGAGAACGGCGGCACGCCCGTGCGCACGCGCGTGGGCCACTCCTTCATCAAGCAGGAGATGGCCACCACCGGCGCGATCTTCGGCGGCGAGCACTCCGCGCACTACTACTTCCGCGACTTCTGGAACGCCGATACGGGCATGCTGGCGGCGCTCCACGTCCTCGCGGCCCTCGGGGGCCAGGACGGTCCGCTCTCCGCCCTGGTCTCCTCCTACGACCGCTACGCGGCCTCCGGCGAGATCAACTCCACGGTCGCCGACCAGACCGACCGGCTCGCCGCGGTCAAGGCGGCGTACGCGGACCGCGAGGGCATCACGACGGACGAGCTGGACGGCCTGACGGTCACGGCGACCGACTGGTGGTTCAACGTCCGCCCGTCCAACACGGAGCCGCTGCTGCGCCTGAACGCGGAGGCGCGGGACACGCCAACGATGGAAAAGGTCCGGGACGAGGTCCTGGCGATCATCCGGGGCTGAGGCCCCGCCCCGGCGCGGCGTACGCTCACCGGAAAGCCCCCGGCCACGGCACAGCTCGTGCCCCCGCCGGTAGGCTGGTGACCAGCGCCGCACTCCGGTCGGCCACCCGGCCACCGCGCCCCGGTGCAGCGCACCCGAACCCCACCCCCGGAGGGAACCATGCCGCTCGAAGCCGGCCTCCTGGAGATCCTTGCCTGCCCGGCCTGTCACGCCCCGCTCAAGGAGGCCGACGCCGAGCTGGTCTGCACCGGCAAGGACTGCGCGCTGGCCTACCCGGTCCGCGACGGCATCCCCGTCCTCCTGATCGACGAGGCGCGCCGCCCCGCGTAACCCCCGAAAAGACGCCGCCCGCAGGAGGCCCGACGCCATGTTCGACGAATCGCTCCTGGACGACCCGGACGCGCTGGCCAGGGCCGACCGCCGCGGCCTGCTGCGCGGCGCCGCCGAGGCCGGCGCCCGTGTCCGCACGGCGGCCCGGCACGCGGCCGAGGCCGGCATACC
>NZ_JAOZYC010000187.1:0-10564 GCF_035798155.1 Streptomyces endophyticus
CCCGACGGCCGCCCCCGCGCCGTCCTCATCGCGGGCCCCGGCACGGCCGCCGTGGGCGTCGCCGACCTCATCACACGCCTGGCCGGCGCGGCCTGCCCGGTCGTCCGCCTGCGCCCCGCCGGTGTGGCCCCCGCGTCCGGCGCGCTGCGCTGGGAGCTGCCGGGCTGGGCGGGCTCGGTCGACCTCCTCCTGGTCGCCACCCCGGACGGCACGGAGCCGAGCCTCTCGCTCCTCGTGGAACAGGCGTACCGGCGCGGCGTCGCGGTCGTCGCGGTCTGCCCCTCCGGCGCCCCGCTGACCGAGGCGGTCGCAGGGGCGCACGGACTGTCCGTACCGATGGCCACGGCCCCGTACGAGCAGGACGAACCCGCGGCCGCCTCCGCGCCGGGCGCACTCTGGGCGCTGCTCACGCCCCTCCTCGCGCTGCTCGACCGCACGGGTCTCCTCTCGGCCCCGCCGGACACGCTCGAAAAGGTCGCCGACCGCCTCGACCAGGTCGCCGAGCGCTGCGGCCCGGCCATCGCCACGTACAGCAACCCGGCCAAGACGCTCGCCGCCGAACTCGCCGAGGCGCTCCCGCTGATCTGGACCGAAGGCGCCGCCGCGGGCCCGGCGGGCCGCCGCTTCGCCGCCGCTCTCGCGGAACTCGCCGGGCGCGCCGCGCTCGCCGCCGACCTGCCCGAGGCGATGCCCGCCCACGGCGCGCTCCTCACCGGCGACCTGGCCGCAGGCGCCGACCCCGACGACTTCTTCCGCGACCGCGTCGAAGAGGTCCAGATGCTGCGCGCCCGCGTCGTCCTGCTGCGCGACCGGCCCGCCGGCGGCCTCACCGCCGCGCCCGCGGCCCGCGAACTCGCGCTCTCGCACGACATCGCCATCAGCGAGCTGGAGCCGGAGGAGGGCAGCGACCTGGAGACCCTCGCGGAGCTGATCGCCGTCACGGATTTCGCCGCCGTTTACCTGGGTCTCGCCTCGCGGGCCTGACCCGGACCGACCCTTTCTCCGGCCGGCCGGCAGACGGCGCCCGGCCGCCCCGCCCTGGACCGCGTACCGAAAGAACCCCTCATGGACCGCCTCACCAACACCATCCGCCCCTACGCCTGGGGCTCCACCACCGCCATCCCGCAGCTCATCGGCGTAAGCCCGACCGGTGAACCGCAGGCGGAGATGTGGATGGGCGCGCACCCGGGCGCCCCCTCACGCACCGAGCGCGGCCCGCTGAACGAGGTCATCGACGCGCACCCGGAGACGGAGCTCGGCTCCGAAGCGGTCGCCAAGTTCGGCCCCCGCCTCCCGTTCCTCCTCAAGCTGCTCGCCGCGGGCGCGCCCCTCTCCCTCCAGGTGCACCCCGACCTCCAGCAGGCGAAGGAGGGTTACGAGGACGAGGAGAAGCGCGGCGTCCCCATCGACGCCCCGCACCGCAACTACAAGGACGCCAACCACAAGCCCGAACTGATCTGCGCGCTCACGCCGTTCGACGGCCTGTGCGGCTTCCGCGCACCCGAGGAAGCCGCACAACTGCTCGAAGGCCTCGGCGTCGACAGCCTCAAGCCGTACGCCGATCTGCTGCGCGCCCACCCCGAAGAGGCGGCGCTGCGCGAGGTCCTCACCGCCGTACTGAGCGCGGACCCGGCCGACATGGAGCGGACCGTCACCGAGGCCACGGCCGCCGCCCAGCGCATCGGCGGCGCCTACGAGCCGTACGCGGGCATCGCCCACCACTACCCCGGCGACCCGGGCGTCATCGCGGCCATGCTGCTCAACTACGTCCAACTGCAGCCCGGCGAGGCCCTGTTCCTCGGCGCCGGCGTCCCGCACGCCTACCTCGACGGCCTCGGCGTCGAGATCATGGCCAACTCGGACAACGTACTGCGCTGCGGCCTCACCCCCAAGCACGTCGACGTCCCCGAGCTGCTGCGCATCGTCCGCTTCGAGGGCACCGACCCCGGCGTGCTGCGCCCGGAGGCGTCGCCGGACGGCGAAGAGGTCTACGACACCCCCATCGACGAGTTCCGTCTCTCGCGCTTCGTCCTGCCCGAGAGCGGCGCGGACTACGACCTGACGGCCGCTACGCCGCAGATCCTGCTGTGCACGGCGGGCACCGTCCGGGTCGGCGAGCTCGCGCTCGCGCCCGGCGAGTCGGCCTTCGTTCCGGCGAACGAAAAGGTGAATGTGTCCGGGTCCGGCACGGTTTTCCGTGCGACGGTGGTGGCCTGAGAGGTACCTGCGACGTCCCGTGCTGCAACAATGACCCACCGCGCACGGGACGAACGTAGAACCTCGAAAGGACACCAGGAACGACATGAGTGCTTCAGGCGGAGCCAAGGCGATCGTGGCGGCGCTGGTCGCCAACCTAGCGATCGCGGTAGCGAAATTCGTGGCGTTCCTCTTCAGCGGCTCCTCGTCGATGCTCGCCGAGGCCGTCCACTCGCTCGCGGACTCGGGCAACCAGTTCCTGCTGCTGATCGGCGGCAAGAAGGCCCAGCGCGAGGCGACTCCGCAACACCCCTTCGGGTACGGACGCGAGCGTTACATCTACGCCTTCTTGGTGTCGATCGTCCTCTTCTCCGTCGGCGGCATGTTCGCCGTCTACGAAGGCTACGAAAAGATCAGCCACCCGCACGATCTGGAGCACTGGTACTGGCCGGTCGGCGTGCTCGTCTTCGCGATCATCGCCGAGGGCTTCTCCTTCCGTACGGCCATCAAGGAGTCCAACGCGCTGCGCGGAAAGCTCTCTTGGGGCCAGTTCATCAAGCGCGCCAAGGCGCCCGAGCTGCCGGTCGTCCTCCTGGAGGACTTCGGCGCGCTCATCGGTCTGGTCCTCGCGCTGTTCGGCGTCGGCCTGACCATTGCCACCGGCGACGCCGTCTGGGACGGCATCGGCACCCTCTGCATCGGCATCCTGCTGATCGCCATCGCGATCGTCCTCGCCCTGGAGACCAAGTCGCTGCTGCTCGGCGAGGCCGCCGGCGCCGACGAGGTCGCGAAGATCGAGCAGGCCGTCGTCGACGGTGACACCGTCACCGGCCTGATCCACATGCGCACGCTCCACCTCGGCCCCGAGGAACTCCTCGTCGCCGCGAAGATCTCCGTGCAGCACGACGACACGGCCACCGAGATTGCCCGCGCCATAAACGACGCCGAGGCCCGCATCCGCGCCGCCGTCCCGATCGCCCGCGTCATCTACCTCGAACCGGACATCTACAGCGAGACCGAGGCCGCGAAGGGCTCCGACCCGGACGCCCGCCCCGGCGGCCCGACGCCGACACCGGAGCACTGAAAACTCCCTCTACGTAGATGGGGCCCAGCCGAGAATCTCGGCTGGGCCCCATCTACGTAGACACGCGTTGCGGTCACTGCACCTCGGACAGCACCTCGAGGATCGCCGCCTCGTCCGGCGCCGCCTGCAACCGCGCCCGGAATTCCGTGTCCATCAGCTTCCGCGACAGCAGCGCCAGAATCCGCAGATGCTCATCGCCCGCGGCGGCCTCCGGCACCGAGATCATGAAGACGAGCCTGGCCTTCGTGCCGTCGAGCGAACCCCACTCGATGCCCTCGTCGGACCGCGCGAAACAGACGACCGGGGCGGTCACCGCGTCCGTCTTGGCGTGCGGGATGGCGATCTCCTCGCCGAGCCCGGTCGTGCCCTGCTCCTCGCGACGCAGCGCGGTCTGTACGAGCTCTTCCACGTCGGTGACCTTGCCGGTACGGGCGGCGAGGCCCGCCATCTCACGGATGGCCGCTTCCTTGTCCTGCGCGTCCAGCTGCACCTTGACGGTCTCGTCGGTGAGATAGCCGGAGAGAACCTCGGGCTTCTGATCCGCGGTCGTGTCCGTGCCGTCGGCGTGCGCCTCGTCGGCCGCTTCGGCCTCGGCCGTGCCGGAGGCGGTGGCGGTGGCCGTGGCCGCCTGGAGCGAGGCGGAAGCGGACGTGGATGCGACCGATGCCGTGGCGTGCGCCGGCTCGGGCGCGCGCTCGGCGGAGTCGGCCGCGGCCTGTTTGGCGGCGGCACGGCGGTTGCTCACGCCGACGAGCGCGTTCGTCGTCACGGCGGTGACCACCGTGCCCACGACGATCGCGACGAAGAACATGGCGAGACCGCTGATCGCGCCGAACACCGCGACGATCGGACCACCGTGCGGCACGGAGTCCTCGACCCCGGCGAGACCGGCGATCGCACCGGCGACCGCGCCACCCAGCATGTTCGCCGGGATGACCTGCGCCGGACGTGCCGCCGCGAAGGGGATGGCACCTTCCGAGATGCCGAAACAGCCCATGAACAGCGCCGCGATACCGGCTTCGCGCTCCGCGTCCGTATAGAGCTTGCGGCGGATCATCGTGGCCAGGCCCTGGCCGAGCGGCATCACCGGGATGGCGGCGGCGGCCATGCCCATGACGGCGTTGTTCGTCCCGATCAGGCCGACGGCGAACAGGAACGCGGTCTTGTTGACCGGGCCGCCCATGTCGAACGCGATCATCAGACCGATGAGCGCACCGAGCAGCACCGCGCTCGACCCGGTCATCCCGCCGAGGAAATCGGTGAGGTGCGTGAACACCCAGGAGATCGGCCCGCCGAGGATATAGATGAAGGCGAGACCGACGGCCAGCGTGGACGCGATGGGGACCACGATGATCGGCATGATCGGCTGGATGGCCTTCGGAACCTTGACCTTCCGGATCGCGAGGACGATGTAGCCCGCGAGGAAACCGGTCACGATGGCGCCGAGGAAGCCGGCGTTGGCGTCCGAGCCGTAGATGCTGGCGTCGGCGGCGAGGAAGCCGCCGATCATGCCCGGCACGAGTGCGGGGCGGTCACCGAGCGCGAAGGCGATATAGCCGGAGAAGATCGGCAGCATCAGCTTGAAGCCGAGCGTGCCGAGCGCGTTGACGTTGAACCAGAACGTGTCCTTGGGGATCTGGATGCCGTCGGGCGTCGCGTGACCGCCGATCGCCAGCGAGACGGCGATCAGCAGACCGCCGACGACGACGAACGGAATCATGAAGCTGACGCCGTTCATCAGCGCCTTGTACGCCGCGCTGCGCTCCTTGCCGCCGGACGCCGCGGCCTCCTGCGCCGCACCGCCCGCCGAGCCGGCCACGGGCGCGCTCTGGACCCGCTCGATCAACTGCTCGGGGTGGCTGATGCCCTCCGACACGCCGACCGACAGCACTCGCTTACCGGCGAACCGGGCGCGGTCGACGTCCTTGTCGGCGGCGATGATGACGCCGTCGGCGTTTTTGACATCGTTGTCGGTGAGGACGTTCTCGGCCCCGATGGACCCTTGCGTCTCCACCTTCATGTCGATGCCCGCGGCGTCCGCTGCCTGCTGCAGCTTCTCCGCCGCCATGTAGGTGTGCGCGATGCCGGTCGGACATGCGGTCACCGCGAGCAGCTTCAACTTCTTCTGCTGCTCGACGGTTCCTCCGCCCGCGTGGGGGTCGGCCGGACTGGTCACGTGGCTCTCCTTCAAGCGTTCCGTGCAAGAACGCGCAGATCTTTGCGGCTCTCCCAGCATGGTGCAACACATACGGACAGAGCCGACAGTCGAAGGTCCCGGATCCGGTAGTCCGTGGTCCTGCGAGGAGGCCCGGTCCGGAACGCGTGCGACCGGATCGAGAGGCGGGGTGGGTTCGGCTGGGCCGATCGGTGTAGCTTTGTACCGAGCCAGACGTCGCTGCTGATGGCGGTCGGGCGGCCCGTACGCCGGGTCGGCCGAGGGAGAGAGGGCCTCCGACGGACTGCGCTGCGAACGCCAGGGGACACTTGTGTCCCAGGACTCCGCAGGTCAGCCATGCGCGCACAACCCGTATCGCGGGCAGGCGCCTCAGCCCACCTCGACCGACTGCAACAGCACCGAGGAGCAGCTCACTTATGACTTCTGTCGCCAACCGACAGGACCAGGACTTCAAGGTCGCCGATCTCTCTCTCGCCGCCTTCGGCCGCAAGGAGATCACCCTCGCCGAGCACGAGATGCCCGGCCTGATGTCGATCCGCAAGGAGTACGCCGCCACGCAGCCGCTCGCCGGCGCCCGCGTCACCGGCTCCCTGCACATGACGGTCCAGACGGCCGTCCTCATCGAGACCCTCGTCGCGCTCGGCGCCGAGGTCCGCTGGGCCTCCTGCAACATCTTCTCCACGCAGGACCACGCCGCCGCGGCCATCGCCGTCGGCCCGAACGGCACGCCGGACGACCCCCAGGGCATCCCGGTCTTCGCCTGGAAGGGCGAGACGCTCGAGGAGTACTGGTGGTGCACGGAGCAGGCTCTGACCTGGCCGAACACCCCCACCGGCGGCCCGAACATGATCCTCGACGACGGTGGTGACGCCACCCTCCTCGTCCACAAGGGCGTCGAGTACGAGAAGGACGGCAAGGTCCCCTCGGTCGACACCGCCGAGTCCGACGAGCACCGCGTCATCCTCCAGCTCCTGAACCGCACGATCTCGAACGGTTCGCAGAAGTGGACCCAGCTCTCCTCCGAGATCCGCGGCGTCACGGAGGAGACCACGACCGGCGTCCACCGCCTGTACGAGATGCAGCGCGACGGCGTCCTCCTGTTCCCGGCGATCAACGTGAACGACGCCGTGACCAAGTCGAAGTTCGACAACAAGTACGGCTGCCGCCACTCGCTCGTCGACGGCATCAACCGCGCCACGGACGTCCTCATCGGCGGCAAGACCGCCCTCATCTGCGGCTACGGCGACGTGGGCAAGGGCTGCGCGGAGTCGCTGCGCGGCCAGGGCGCCCGCGTGATCGTCACCGAGGTCGACCCGATCTGCGCGCTGCAGGCGGCGATGGACGGTTTCCAGGTCGCGACGCTGGACGAGGTCGTCGACAAGGTCGACATCTTCGTCACGACGACCGGCAACAAGGACATCATCATGGCCTCGGACATGGCCAAGATGAAGCACCAGGCGATCGTCGGGAACATCGGCCACTTCGACAACGAGATCGACATGGCCGGCCTGGCGAAGATCGACGGCATCGTCAAGGACGAGGTCAAGCCGCAGGTCCACACCTGGACGTTCCCCGACGGCAAGGTCCTCATCGTGCTCTCCGAGGGCCGCCTGCTGAACCTGGGCAACGCGACGGGCCACCCGTCCTTCGTGATGTCCAACTCGTTCGCGGACCAGACGCTGGCCCAGATCGAGCTCTTCACCAAGCAGACCGAGTACCCGACCGGCGTGTACGTGCTGCCCAAGCACCTGGACGAGAAGGTCGCCCGCCTGCACCTGGACTCGCTCGGCGTGAAGCTGACGACGCTCCGCCCGGAGCAGGCCTCGTACATCGGCGTCGAGGTCGAGGGCCCGTACAAGCCGGACCACTACCGCTACTGAGCACGCGCCTGCCGAGCGCGCGTCTCCTGATCGCTCGCCCCGGCACCGCGCACCAGCCGCCCGCCGGCTGACCGCCTCGCAGGACAGGCCCCCGCACCCCCGTGTCGGGGGCCTGTCCCGTGTCCGCACACACCGCTGGCTACGGTGGACACGTCCTTCGACGACCGCCGGCCCCGCACCCGACGGCGGCCGTCACCAGGCCAGACAGAGGACCTCACGAACGCCATGCCCCGCGGCCGTTATTCGCTTCACGATCTGCACGATCACACCCCCATCGGCGAAGAGCACTTCCAGTGCGCGCCCGGCCCTTCCGGCTGGCGCTATGTAGCGCAACGGACCACCCCCTCCGGCGACCACGCCGGCTCGATCGATCTCGCCCTCGACGAACTCGGCCGCCCCATCCGCCTCGAACTGAACGCGGCGAGCTGGCAGGTGAGAGGTGCCGCCCTGGACGGCGTCACGTGGGTCCGCACCGACCCCACGGGCACTCACGCCACCGAAGGAAACGCCCCCGCGCACGCGTTCACGGGAACATCCCCGGCGTTCCTCATCGCCACCGCACGCCTGCTCGGTCTCACCCCCGCTTCCCCTCCGACCCGCGTCCGCCTCGTCGCCCTGACGGATCCCGTGCTCGCGCCGCTCACTGTGGACCAGTCCTGGACCCTGCTGAACAGCGAAGCACACGCCACTGACAACGGGCCTCTGACCGTGGACGAATACCAGGTCACAGCCCTGGACACGGGCGAGCAGCAGACCGTCCACATCAGCGGCGACGTGGTCCTCGCGGCCCCCGGCATCGAGCTGGAGAACCTCGAGAACCCGCCGTCGGCCTTCCGCTGACGCCGTGCGCTCAGGCCGGCGGTACGAACCCGGTGGCCGGCCCGTCCGAACTCCCGGGCCCCGCCGGGGGGTTGTCGGCCGGGCGGGATGCAGGGGCCGGAGGAACGGGAGGAGCGAGCGGAGGCGTGGGCGGCACGGGCCCCGCGGCCGCCGCGTACCCGCCGTACGGCCCGGGAGCGGCACCAGCCACGGTCGACGCCGCCTGCCCACCCGCGGCGCTCGGGCCGAAGGCGCGCTGAGCCTCCCGGGACTGCCGCTCGTGCGTCACGGCCGCCAGAAACGCGGCGGGCGGCATGTCGCTGGGCACCGACGCCCCAGTGTGCGCGGCGAGTTCGCCCGCGAGCCGCTCGGCCATCCCCCACCCCACTTGCGGATCCAACTGCCCCATCCGCGTCAGGTACTGCCGCACCGCGAGCCACAGCCCCTCCGGCACGGCCGACAGATCCAGCTCGGCGAACCTTCCCACCAGCCACGGCGGGGGAGGAGGCACGAACGCCAACTGCCCGGTCGGCACCCTTTCCCGTACGACAAGGGTCCCGGCGAACACGTCCCCGACCCGCCGGCCCCGCGCGGACACGAGTGAAGCGATGCACGCCACGACCCCAAAGGTCATGAGGATCTCCACGACCCCGATGGCTCCCCGCACCAACGCATGCCGGAACCGGATCGGCCCGCCGTCGTCCCGCACCACGCGCAGCCCGCACGCGAGCTTCCCCAGCGAGCGCCCATGGCTCAACGTCTCCACGGCGATCGGGATCCCGACCAGCACCAACAGAAACGTCGCCACCGCGACGGCCGCGACCGCCGCATCGTCGAGCGAGGCGGTCGCCGCCGCGAACGCCATGGTCACCGCGATATAGACGGCGAACGCCACCGCCAGATCGATGAGCACGGCAAGCGCCCGACTCGGCAACTTCGCGGGCCGCAGCTCCAGCGCCACCGCCTCACCCGTCACCAGCTCAATCACGCCGGCCACCCACCCTTCAACGAGCTGCCCCAGGAACCGCCCAGTCTGCCAAGCTGAAGGACCATCGCGCCGTACAGGTGCCGGAAAGCGAGGAGCAGCAGACCGGATGGACCTCGACGTCTTCGTGTCCGCCCACCGGGCCGAGTGGGACCGACTGGACGCTCTGCTGCGCCGCCGACGCCGACTCACCGGCCCAGAGGCGGACGAACTGGTGACCCTGTACCAGCGCACCGCCACCCACCTCTCGCTCATCCAGTCGAGCGCACCGGACCCCCGGGTGATCGGCCGCCTCACTCAACTCGTGGCCCGCGCGCGTAGTGCCGTGGCGGGCACCCGCCGCGCTTCATGGCGCGACGTGACGCGCTTCTTGACCCACGGTTTCCCGGCAGCGGTCTACAGGGCGCGCCACTGGTGGGTGCCCACCGCGCTGCTGTCGACCGCGATAGCCGCCCTCATCGGCTGGTGGATCGCCACCCACCCCGATGTCCAGGCCTCCATCGCCGCCCCCTCCGATCTCCGCGAGATGACCCGCCCCGGAGGCCAGTACGAGACGTACTACTCGAGCCACCCGGCCGCGTCGTTCGCCGCCCAGGTCTGGACGAACAACGCTCAGGCCGCCGCCATGTGCCTGGTTCTGGGCGTCTTCCTGGGCCTTCCGGTCCTGTGGATCCTCTTCCAGAACATGCTCAACGTAGGTGTGGGTATCGGCCTGATGGCCTCCGTCGGCCGCCTCGACACCTTCCTGGGGCTGATCCTCCCGCACGGCCTGCTCGAGCTGACCGCGGTCTTCGTAGCGGCCGGGACCGGACTCCGTCTCGGATGGACGGTGATCGATCCGGGCATCCGTACGCGCAGAACGGCCCTGGCCGAAGAGGCCCGCGCGGCCCTCGGCATGGCCATCGGACTGGCTCTGGTCCTCTTCATCTCCGGGGCCATCGAAGGCTTCGTCACCCCCTCCGGCCTCCCTACGTGGGCCCGCATCGGTATCGGCATCGCGGCAGAGCTGGCCTTCCTGACGTACGTCTATGTCCTTGGCGGCCGAGCGGCTCGCGAGGGCGAAACGGGCGACGTGGCCACGGACGAGCGCAGTGCGCTGCTGCCCACGGCTGCCTGATGTGCGAGCGCCCCGCTGACCTGCTAGTCTCCTCTTCGCCCCGGAAAGACCGTTGACACGGACAGACCGGGGAGGTAGATTCGAAAAGTTGCCCCGAACTAGACAGGTTCGATTGCAACGGCTAGTATCTAGCGCGCTTCACGAAATTCAATTCTTCGAGAAGCCTCTCCCGATTAATCGGAAACCTTGAGCCGGTCAGTCCGGCCCAAAACTTCTGATAAAGTCGGCACCGCCGAAAGGCAAAGGCCCTCCAACGGCCACCGGAAATGAAATCCGAACCGGAAACGGAACGGAAAACGGATCTGGT
>NZ_JAOZYC010000188.1:0-46096 GCF_035798155.1 Streptomyces endophyticus
CCGACCACCACGACCGGCGGCAGCGCGCCCGCCCGCTGCATCCCGGCCCGCGCCACGCCCGCCCGCAGCGCCGCCGCGACCCGGTCCGCGACCGCCGCCCGCTCGGACTCCGTACGCAGCCCGAGCAGCAGCGGCACCCGCCCCTCCACGGGGCGCACGCCAAGCAGCACCGGCACCCCGACAGAGGCCAGCTCCTCGGACACGGCCCGCGCGAGCACCGCCCAGCCGCCGCCCGGCGAGGAGCCCATCGGTGTTTCCGGCGTCCCCGGCAGCTTCATCACGACGGGCAGCAGCGGCCCGCTCACGGTCGGCTTGAAGCCGAGGACGCGGGCCTGCGCCGGGGCGTCGTCCGGCGCGATCCGGCCCTCCGCGAGGTCGGTGAGGAAGTCGCCGCGCCCACGGGCGGCCAGCTCCTCCTCCTGGCGGGCCTGCATCAGCACCACGGCGAGCGACCCGGCGGCCCGCTCGGTGGCGATCCGGTGCACGGGCGCGAGCGCCCCCGACACCGGCAGCAGCACGAGCCTGGCCCGTACGGACCCGGCTCCGGGACCGCCGCCCGGCACGTCCACGAGGACGGCCCCGCCCGGCGGCTCGTCCTGATGCGCGGCGCGCATGCCTTCCCACACCTGGAGCGGATCGGTGATGTCGTCCTCGGCCCCGGCCGCGTAGAGCAGCTGCCCGTCGGCGGTCTCCAGGAAGACCGGATTTCCGCTGAACTCGGCGAGGATACGCAGGACTTGGGGGACTCCGCCGCCGTCGAGGAGGGCGTTCGTGCAGCGCCGGTGCACCTCTTCCGCCCGCTGCAGCAGCGCGTAGTGACCGTTGACGATCTCGGTGTGGATCTCCTCCGTCACCGTCACGAACGGCACCTCGCGGTGCAGCTGCACCAGCGGAAGGCCCGCCGCCCGCGCCGTCTCCACGAGCGCCGCGGGCAGCCGCGCGAACCGCTGGCCCAGCTCGATGACGAGCGCCGCGATGCCCCGCTCGGCCAGCTTGCGCACGAAGGCGCGCTGTTCGGCGGGGCGCGTCCCGACCCCGTAACCCGTGGTCAGCAGCAGTTCGCCGCCCTTGAGCAGCGACGCGATGTTCGGCACCTCACCGGCGTGCACCCAGCGCACCGTCCGCTGCAGCCGCTCCCCGCCCGCCACCACCTCGGGAAGCCCGCTGCGCAGTCCGGGCAGTTCCAGGGCGCGCCGTACGGTGATGCCGCCGGGCGAGGAGAAGGCGGAGAACTCGGGCGAGGTGCTGTCCATGACACGGACGCTACCGGCGCGGGCGTTTCCGGAACATCTCCACCCGGTCACGGGGGCGATCACGGGCGCCGAATCCGCGACAACTCGTCGCCCCGTGGCGGCATTTGTACGACCGGCTGTCTGTTGTGGCGTAGGTCACGTCCCGGCCACACTGGCGTTTCCGTAGGCGCACCGCATGTCGATCTACGGATTCCGCAGCAGCGCCCCCGAGAGAGGGACGAAAATGCCAAGAACAGCGCCAGACGCAGGGCGGCCGGAGCCGGTGCAGCGGCTGAAGGCGAATTCGGTGGGGCTTGTCGGCGTGGTCTTCATGGCCGTCGCGACGGCCGCCCCGATCACCGCGATGACCGGAAACCTGCCCATCGCCGTCGGCTTCGGCAACGGCACGGGCGCCCCCGCCGGCTACCTCTTCGCGACGCTCGTCCTCACCGTGTTCTCCGTCGGCTACGTCGCCATGGCCAAGCGGATCACGGCGGCCGGCGCCTTCTACGGCTACATCTCGCACGGCCTCGGCCGGATCGCCGGCATGGCCTCAGGGATGCTCGCCGTCCTCGCGTACATCGTGTTCGAGGCGTCGATCGTCGGCGTCTTCTCGTACTTCGCGCAGACCACCGTCCACGACCAGCTCGGCTGGGACATCCCGTGGATCGTGTACGCGGCGGTCATGCTCGCCGTCACCGCGGTCCTCGCCTTCTTCGACATCAACCTCACCGCGAAGGCGCTCGGTGTGATGCTGATCGCCGAGATCGCGGTGCTCTTCGCGGTGGCGACGGCGGTGCTGATCCACGGCGGTGGCCCCGACGGCATCCCCGTCGAGCCGATCAACCCGAAGAACGCCTTCACGGGCGCCTCGGCGGGGCTCGGCCTGTTCTTCGCGTTCTGGTCGTGGGTCGGCTTCGAGTCGACCGCGATGTACGGCGAGGAGTCCCGCGACCCCAAGCGGGTCATCCCGCGCGCGACCCTCATCTCGGTCGTCGGCGTCGGCCTCTTCTACGTCTACGTCTCGTGGATGACGATCGCGGGCAACGGCCTGGCCGGCTCGGTGAAGGTCTCCTCGGGGACCAGCCCGCTCGACCTCTTCTTCGACCCGGCCCACTCCTTCATCGGCGCGTGGGCGGTCGACACCTTCCAATGGCTGCTGATCACCGGCTCGTTCGCCTGCGGCATGGCCTTTCACCAGTGCGCGTCCCGCTACTTGTACGCGATCGGCCGCGAGGGCTTCCTGCACCCCGCGCTCGGCCGTACGCACCGCACGCACGGCTCGCCGTACGTTGCCTCGTTCGTGCAGTCGGTCATCGCGGTGGTGCTCGTCGGCGCGTTCTGGGTGACTGGCCAGGACCCGTACATCCACCTCTACACGCTTCTCGCGATCCTCGGCACGATGGCGATCCTCATCGTCCAGACCCTGTGCTCCTTCGCCGTCATCGGCTACTTCCGTCGCAACCACCCCGAGGACCGGCACTGGTTCAGGACCCTGCTCGCGCCGCTGCTCGGCGGCATCGGCATGACGGCGGTCGTCGTCCTCCTCGTCCTCAACATGGACACCGCCGCGGGCACGGCCGCCGGCTCCCTGTTCTTCAAGGCCATCCCGTGGATCGTCGGCCTCGTCTTCTTCGGCGGCCTCGCCCTCGGCCTGTACGTCAAGACCCGCCACCCGCACCGCTACGAGGTCATCGGCCGCGTCGTCCTGGAGGACGCGGCCGAACGCGAGGACCAGCCGGCCCCCACCCCCACCGCCTGACCACCCGACCGAAGGGGAGCGCGCCGCCAACGAGGTGATATATGCGGTGAGTTAACCTCCGTACGCGCCCGAAGCCGTCAGCCGCAGTGCCGTGTCGATCAGGGGTACGTGGCTGAACGCCTGTGGGAAGTTGCCGACCTGGCGCTGCAGCCGCGGATCCCACTCCTCGGCCAGCAGGCCCAGGTCGTTGCGGAGCGCGAGCAGCTTCTCGAACAGCTTGCGGGCCTCGTCGACCCGGCCGATCATCGCGAGGTCGTCCGCCATCCAGAACGAGCAGGCGAGGAACGCCCCTTCGTCGCCCGGCAGCCCGTCGACACCGGCGTCGTCGCCGTCCGTCGGGTACCGAAGGATGAAGCCGTCCTCCGTCGACAGCTCCCGCTGGATGGCCTCGATGGTGCCGATGACCCGCTTGTCGTCGGGCGGCAGGAAGCCCATCTGCGGAATCAGCAGCAGCGACGCGTCCAGCTCCTTGCTGCCGTACGACTGCGTGAAGGTGTTGCGTTCCTTGTCGTAGCCCTTCTCGCAGACGTCCCGGTGGATGTCGTCGCGCAGGTCGCGCCACTTCTCCAGCGGGCCGTCCGCGTCCCCGGACTCGATGAGCTTGATGGTGCGGTCCACGGCCACCCACGCCATGACCTTCGAGTGCACGAAGTGCCGGCGCGGACCGCGCACCTCCCAGATGCCCTCGTCCGGCTCGTCCCAGTGACCCTCCAGGTACCGGATGAGCTTGAGCTGGAGCAGCGAGGCGTAGTCGTTCCTCGCGAGGCCCGTCATGTGCGCGAGGTGCAGCGCCTCGGTGACCTCGCCGTACACGTCGAGCTGGAGCTGGTGCGCCGCCCCGTTCCCGACCCGGACGGGCCCCGAGTTCTCGTATCCGGGCAGCCAGTCCAGCTCCGCCTCGCCGAGCTCCCGCTCACCCGCGATGCCGTACATGATCTGGAGGTTCTCCGGGTCCCCCGCGACGGCCCGCAGCAGCCACTCGCGCCAGGCCCGTGCCTCCTCCCGGTACCCGGTGCGCAGCAGGGAGGAGAGGGTGATCGCCGCGTCCCGCAGCCAGGTGTAGCGGTAGTCCCAGTTCCGTACGCCACCGATCTCCTCGGGCAGCGAGGTCGTCGGCGCGGCGACGATGCCGCCCGTCGGCGCGTAGGTCAGGGCCTTGAGGGTGATGAGCGAGCGGACGACGGCCTCGCGGTACGGGCCGTGGTACGTGCAGTGCTCGACCCACTCCCGCCAGAAGTCCTGCGTCGCGACGAGCGCGCCCTCGGGGTCGGGCAGCGGTGGCTGGTCCTTGTGCGAGGGCTGCCACTGGATGGTGAAGGCGACCCGGTCACCGGGCGCCACCGTGAAGTCCGAGTACGTCGTGAGGTTCTTGCCGTACGTCTCGGTCTCCGAGTCCAGCCACACGGAGTCGGGCCCGGCCACGGCGACCGTACGGCCGTCCACCTTGTGCACCCACGGAGTGATCCGGCCGTAGCTGAAGCGCATGCGCAGCGTCGAACGCATCGGCACGCGCCCGCTCACGCCCTCCACGATCCGGGTCAGTTGGGGTGCGCCGTCGCGCGGCGGCATGAAGTCGGTGACCCGGACCGTGCCGCGCGGCGTGTCCCACTCCGACTCCAGGACCAGCGAGTCGCCGCGGTATCCGCGTCGTGCCGCTCTCGGCGGCTCGGTATCGGACGCATGGGCGGGGCCCAGGCGCCAGAAGCCGTGATCCTCGGTGCCGAGCAGCCCGGCGAAAATGGCGTGCGAGTCGAAGCGGGGCAGGCACAGCCAGTCCACTGTGCCGTCCCGGCAGACCAGGGCAGCGGTCTGCATGTCTCCGATGAGTGCGTAATCCTCGATGCGCCCGGCCACGTGCATCTCCAGTCGAACGGCCACGGTTGCAGTGAAAAGTTGGAGCGAAGAGTTGGAGCGAAGGGGTTGGGGGGATGAGACGACGGATCGTGTTGTTCCGTTGATACGCCGTCCGGATACGTGGTTGTCAAACGAACCGACGAGCCGGTTGTTCCGGTTGGGGATCGCGGCGAACGGACGGAGTGTTCCGATGAACGGTGGGGGACGGGCGGGGGTGTTGCCGTCGTGACGCCGTTTTCCGTTGTGACTCGCCAGCCGAGTGTCCGAGCAGGATACGTCGCGCTCAAGTGATCCGCGTGCCGCTCAGTGCATCGCGTTTCGGCCGTACGGGTGAGCGTCCGCGCCGTGTCCCACCTGCGTGGTGAGCTGTGCGCGGAGCGTGGCCGGAAGCAGCCTCGTCCCGTCGCTGATACCCTGGTAGCCCGTGAGCCGGTGGTCCTTGAACCCCCGAACCGCAGCGACGGCGCCTCCCAAAAACCAGGGCGAGCGCGTCGGTACGCACCCCCACGACCGCGACCACGGGAGCCCCCTCTTGGCCATGCAGCCGAAATCTTCGACGACCAAGCACATCTTCGTCACTGGGGGTGTCGCCTCGTCCCTCGGTAAGGGCCTCACCGCCTCCAGCCTCGGCATGCTGCTCAAGGCCCGTGGCCTCCGTGTCGTCATGCAGAAGCTCGACCCGTACCTGAACGTCGACCCGGGCACGATGAACCCGTTCCAGCACGGCGAGGTGTTCGTCACCAACGACGGCGCCGAGACCGACCTGGACATCGGGCACTACGAGCGCTTCCTCGACATCGACTTCGACGGTTCGGCCAACGTGACCACCGGCCAGGTGTACTCGCAGGTCATCGCCAAGGAGCGGCGCGGCGAGTACCTGGGCGACACCGTCCAGGTCATCCCGCACATCACGAACGAGATCAAGCACCGCATCCGCCGCATGGCGACGGACGAGGTCGACGTCGTGATCACCGAGGTCGGCGGCACCGTCGGCGACATCGAGTCGCTGCCGTTCCTGGAGACGGTCCGTCAGGTCCGCCACGAGGTCGGCCGCGACAATGTGCTGGTCGTCCACATTTCCCTCCTGCCGTACATCGGCCCGTCGGGTGAGTTGAAGACGAAGCCGACCCAGCACTCGGTTGCGGCGCTGCGCAACATCGGTATCCAGCCGGACGCCATCGTGCTGCGCTGCGACCGTGAGGTCCCGACCGCGATCAAGCGCAAGATCAGCCTGATGTGCGACGTCGACGAGGCCGCGGTCGTCGCCTGCCCCGACGCCCCCTCGATCTACGACATCCCGAAGGTCGTGCACAGCGAGGGCCTGGACGCGTACGCCGTCCGCAAGCTGGACCTGCCGTTCCGTGACGTGGACTGGACGCAGTGGGACGACCTGCTCGGCCGCGTCCACAAGCCGGACCACGAGATCGTCATGGCCCTGGTCGGCAAGTACATCGACCTGCCCGACGCCTACCTGTCGGTGACCGAGGCGCTGCGCGCCGGCGGCTTCGCCAACCGGGCCCGGGTCAAGATCAAGTGGGTCACGTCGGACGACTGCAAGACGCCGGCCGGCGCCAAGAAGACGCTCGGCGACGTCGACGCGATCTGCATCCCCGGTGGCTTCGGCGACCGCGGCGTGTCCGGCAAGGTCGGCGCGATCCAGTTCGCCCGCGAGAACAAGATCCCGCTGCTCGGTCTCTGCCTGGGCCTCCAGTGCACGGTGATCGAAGCCGCCCGGAACCTGGCCGACATCCCGGACGCCAACTCGACGGAGTTCGACGCGGCCACGGCCCACCCGGTCATCTCGACCATGGCCGAGCAGCTCGACATCGTCGCCGGCGAGGGCGACATGGGCGGCACGATGCGGCTGGGCATGTACCCGGCGAAGCTCGCCGAGGGCTCCATCGTGCGCGAGGTGTACGACAACAAGGAGTACGTCGAGGAGCGCCACCGTCACCGCTACGAGGTGAACAACGCGTACCGCGCCGAGCTGGAGAAGAAGGCCGGTCTGCAGTTCTCCGGCCTCTCCCCGGACGGCAAGCTCGTCGAGTACGTCGAGTACCCGCGCGAGGTCCACCCGTACCTGGTCGCCACGCAGGCGCACCCGGAGCTGCGCTCGCGTCCGACGCGTCCGCACCCGCTGTTCGCCGGTCTGGTGAAGGCGGCCGTGGAGCGCAAGGTGCAGGCCGCGCAGGGCGGTTCCGCGGGGGCCAAGAAGGCCAAGTAAGGGCTCTGCGGGGCTTGTAACACAAGCGATGTACGGTAACCGGGGTGTACGCCTTTTGCGGCGTGCGCCCCGGTTTCTTATGAGTACAGCTCATGCGTACGTAGGAGGGCTTTCGGTATGACGGCCAACACGCCGCTCGTGGACACCGCCGAGGAGTGGGAGGTCCGCGCGACCGACACCCCCTTCGTCGGGAACAAGACCTCCGTACGCACGGACGACGTCGTGATGCCGGACGGCTCCGTCGCCCGCCGCGACTACCAGGTGCACCCCGGCTCGGTGGCCGTGGTGGCCCTCGACGACCAGGACCGGGTGCTCCTCCTCAAGCAGTACCGGCACCCCGTGAGCATGAAGCTCTGGGAGATCCCGGCCGGTCTGCTGGACATCCCCGGCGAGAATCCGCTGCACGCGGCGCAGCGCGAGCTGTACGAAGAGGTGCACGTCAAGGCCGAGGACTGGCGGGTCCTCACCGACGTCTACACGACGCCGGGCGGCTGCTCCGAGGCCGTACGCATCTTCCTCGCGCGGGACCTCTCCGAGGCGGAGGGTGAGCGGTTCGAGGTGGAGGAGGAAGAGGCGGACATGGAGTTCGCCCGCGTCCCCCTCGCGGAGCTCGTCCGGGGTGTGCTCGCGGGCGAGCTGCACAACAACTGCCTTGTGGTGGGCGCGCTTTCGCTTGCGGCGGCCTTGGCGGGCGACGGCCTTGACGCCCTCCGCCCGGCGCTGGCGGAGTGGCCCGCGCGGCCCTTCGAGGCCTGACGGCCGCGGGGCTCCGCCCCGGACCCCGCGCCTCAAACGCCGACAGGGCTTGATCGTGGTCACATCATCCGCTGATCCGATCAGGTGACTTGGGCGCGGCGTCCGCCAAGGCCACCCACACCCCCTCAACTAGGCTCGGGACCGCCCCCTGCCGACCCCCGGAGGGGATGGGTGAGACGGAGCGTGGCCCGTGACGGATCAGGCGGTCGAGTCGGACGACGTGACGGAGGTCGAGTCGGCCCCCGGGCGGTCCCGCAAGAGGCGTCGCACCCGTCGGGGGCAAGAGGTGGCGGAGCGTCAGTTTTTGGGGCGCAAGCGGGAGTTGTCGCAGCTCCGGTCCGATATCGAGCGGGCCGGGCTCGACACGCTCTCGGGGCGCAAGGCGCCCCGCGCCCGGGTGCTCCTGATCGCGGGGCGCCCGGGCACGGGGCGTACCGCCCTCGCCGAAGAGCTGTTGCGGGACGTCTGCGACCAGTACCCCGACGGCACCCTGCGGACCCGCCTCGCCGCCCCCGACGGCACCCCCGTACCCACCGAACACGTCCTTCGTGACCTGCTGAACACCCTCGAACTGCCCGCCCCGGCCGGGGAGAGCGCGGACGACCTCTCGGAGCGGCTGCGCGAGGGCCTCGCTGTGCGCCGCGTGGTGCTGCTGCTCGACGACGCGGGCAGCGCCGAACAGGTCGACCCGCTGCTCCCCGACACCCCGGACTGCCTCGCCGTCGCCGTCGCCGAGGGGCCGCTGACCGGCATCCCGGACGTACGGCCCTGCACGCTCGGCGGTCTCGACACCAAGGCCGCGCTCGAACTCCTCACCCGGCACACCGGTTCGGTCCGCGTCACCTGCGACCCGCGCTCGGCCGAGTCCCTGGTGGAGCTGTGCGGAGCCGAACCCGCCGCCCTGGAGATCGCGGGCGGCTGGCTCGCCGCCCGCCCCAAGGAGTCCGTCGCCGACCTGGCCAAGCAACTGCACGCCCTGGAGCCGGACGGCTCGGCCCCCCTCGCCCGCGTCTTCCGCTTCGCCTACGAATCGCTGCCGGGCCCCGCCGCCCGGATACTGCGCTACCTCTGCCTCGCCCCCGCGGGACATGTCGACCCGCACACCGCGTCGGCGCTCGCCGGCTGCTCGGTCGCGGCGGCCCACTCCACCCTCGACGCCTTCGTCACCCTCGGCCTGGTCCGCGGCGTGGACTCCGAGCTGCCGCAGTACGAGGTGCCCGGCTGCCTCGCGCCGTTCCTGCGCGGCCTCACCGAGACGGTCGACCGGCCTGCCGAGGTGCAGCTGGCCCGCGCCCGGATGCTGGAGCGGACCGTGCGGCTGCTCACCTCGTGCCGCGCCGTCACCGAACCCTTCGACTCCCCGGCCCGCAAGAAGCTCGCCGGACTGCCGAGCGCGCTGCGCTTCGCCGACCGGGAGACGGCCGCCGAGTGGCTGCGCGCGCGGCAGCCCGCGCTGCTCGCCGCCGCCCGCCTCGCCGTCGCCGACGGGGAGTTGGACACGCTGGCCCGGCGCCTCATGGCCGCTCTCGTACGGGCGATCGTGGCGCACCGGGGGACCGAGGACGCCGCGTCCGAGCTGTACGGGATCCACCGGCTCGTGCTCGATGTCGCCGAGCGCCGCAACCTGCCGAGGGAGAAGGCCGCCGCCCTGCTCAACCTCGCCGACCTCGACGCCAGGACCGGCCGCACCCACGAGGCGCTGGCCCGCTACCGGGCCGCGCTCGACGCGGGGCGCGCCGCGCAGGACCCGTACGCGACGGGCCGCGCGATGGAATCCGTAGGCGGTGCCCACCAGTCGCTGGGGGACTGGCAGCGGGCCGCCGACTGGTACGGGCGGGCCCTCGCCCAGCGGGTCACGCGCGGCGAGCGGGCCGACGCCGCGCGCCTTCATGGCCGTATCGCCGGAGTCCACACGTACGCGGGCCGCTACGGCGAAGCGCAGCGGTCCCTGCGCTCGGCCGTGGCCGGATACCGCAAGGAGGGCGATGTGCCCGCACAGGCGCGGGCGTTGAGCGAATTGGCGCGGGTGCTCGAATACGCCGGCCGGCCCGAGGAGTCGCTGCACACCTGCCAGGAGGCGATCGAGTGGGCGCGCCAGGCGCAGGACGCGCGGTTGCAGGCCGCTCTCCAGCTGCGCCTCGCCGACACCCTCGACCGGCTCGGCGACCCCGCCGCCGCCAAGCTGCACCGGGGGGCGGCCGAGCGCATGCTGGGAGAGGAGCTCACCGGCGCCGGTCGAGCGGAAGCAGATCCTTCGGATCAGCCCGCCGATGCCTACGAAATCCGTAGCGCATCCGCAGAAGATTGATGCATCGAAAGGCTAGACAGCTCAATAACCTTCATTAGACTGGCTCTGCCGCGGTCATCCGTGGCGTCTCCCGGTGCGTCCCGTGGTGTGCCGGTATGCAGTGCATTGCCCGTTTAATCCCTGAGCCAAGGACCGTGATCGACGATGAAGGTCGGCATCCCCCGCGAGGTCAAGAACAACGAGTTCCGGGTGGCCATCACCCCTGCCGGCGTGCATGAGCTGGTACGCCACGGCCACCAGGTCTTCGTCGAGCAGAACGCCGGTGTGGGCTCCTCGATCACGGACGACGAGTACGTCTCGGCCGGTGCGCGGATCCTCGGCACCGCCGACGAGGTCTGGGCCACGGCGGACCTGCTCCTGAAGGTCAAGGAGCCGATCGCGGAGGAGTACCACCGCCTCCGCAAGGACCAGACGCTCTTCACGTACCTGCACCTGGCCGCGTCCAAGGAGTGCACGGACGCGCTCCTGGAGTCGGGCACGACCGCCATCGCGTACGAGACGGTCGAGACCGCGAACCGCCAGCTGCCGCTGCTCGCCCCGATGTCCGAGGTCGCGGGCCGCCTCGCCCCGCAGGTCGGCGCCTACCACCTGCTGGCCGCCAACGGCGGCCGCGGTGTGCTGCCCGGCGGTGTGCCCGGCGTGCACGCGGGCAAGGCCGTCGTCATCGGCGGTGGCGTCTCCGGCTGGAACGCCGCGACGATCGCCATCGGCATGGGCTTCCACGTGACCCTGCTCGACAAGGACATCAACAAGCTCAAGGAGGCCGACAAGGTCTTCGGGACGAAGATCCAGACGGTCGTCTCCAACGCCTTCGAGCTGGAGAAGGCCTGCCTGGAGGCCGACCTCGTCGTCGGCGCCGTCCTGATCCCCGGTGCCAAGGCGCCGAAGCTGGTCACCAACGAGCTCGTGTCCCGTATGAAGCCCGGAAGTGTCCTTGTCGACATCGCGATCGACCAGGGTGGCTGCTTCGAGGACTCGCACGCGACCACGCACGCCGAGCCGACCTTCAAGGTGCACAATTCGGTCTTCTACTGCGTCGCCAACATGCCCGGCGCGGTGCCGAACACCTCGACGTACGCGCTGACCAACGCCACGCTCCCGTACATCGTGGAGCTCGCCAACCGCGGCTGGGTCGAGGCCCTGCGCCGTGACGCGGCCCTCGCCCTGGGTCTCAACACCCATGACGGCAAGGTTGTTTACAAGGAGGTCGCGGAGGCGCACGGCCTCGAGCACCTCGAGCTGGAGAGCCTCCTCGGCTGACCCATCCCGAAGGCGACGTCAACAAAAGTCGTCAATCTCACGCCTACGGCCGGACCTTGTGAGGGGTCCGGCCGTACGTGTAGGGGAACGGGACGGGTCCGGACATGGTCAACTCGCCTTGAACGTAACCCTTTAACCGATTCGCGCAGCGGCGAAATGCACCGAAGAGCCGTCGTACGCCCTTGACATGAGGGTGTTTCGTTACCGACACATCGTGCCGGGTCCGGCGGATTGTGTTGCTGCGGAGCGGTGACACGCCATAGAGTCGCCAACCGTCGGCATGGTGCCACGCTGACCTATCGATAAATGTTCCTGGTCATATCCAAGGAGGTAAGACGACTTGTGAATGAGTCGACATTTACTCCCGGAGGTGGCCAGCCAGGCGGACAGGTTCCCGCGGGGCTTCAGGCTGTCGGCTCCGTCGCTGTGCGTACCTTCGCTGCTCAGCAGCAGAGCAGTTATCAGGGCATCCCCCAGCAGACGCCGACGCAGACAGCACACCAGAGCATGGATGGCCATCACGTGAACGCCATGGCCGGCGACCGAAGTGGCGACACACAAAGCCACTTCGCCGACTACGACACCCTGCCCGAGGGGTCGTTCTACGACCCCGACGCCGAGTACGAGCCCGACCCCGAGTACGCGGCCACGCTCGCCCCTGACGCTGCCCGCCAGCGTCGCGAGCGCGTCGGTCCCACCGGGCGTCCGTTGCCGTACTTCCCGATTCCAGGACCGCTGACGGACCACGGCCCCGCGAAGATCATCGCGATGTGCAACCAGAAGGGCGGCGTCGGCAAGACCACGTCGACCATCAACCTGGGTGCCGCGCTCGCCGAGTACGGCCGCCGGGTCCTGCTCGTCGACTTCGACCCGCAGGGCGCGCTCTCGGTGGGCCTGGGTGTGAACCCGATGGAGCTCGACCTCACGGTCTACAACCTGCTCATGGAGCGGGGGATGGCCGCGGACGAGGTCTTGTTGAAGACCGCCGTTCCGAACATGGACCTGCTCCCCAGCAATATCGACTTGTCCGCTGCCGAGGTGCAGTTGGTCAGCGAGGTGGCGCGCGAGTCCACGCTGCAGCGGGCGCTCAAGCCGCTGATGGCCGACTACGACTACATCGTGATCGACTGTCAGCCCTCGCTCGGCCTGCTGACCGTGAACGCGCTGACGGCCGCTCACAAGGTCATCGTCCCGCTGGAGTGCGAGTTCTTCGCGCTGCGTGGTGTGGCCCTGCTGACCGAGACGATCGAGAAGGTCCAGGAGCGGCTCAACCCGGACCTGGAGCTCGACGGGATCCTCGCCACGATGTACGACTCGCGGACCGTGCACAGCCGTGAGGTGCTCGCGCGCGTGGTCGAGGCGTTCGACGACAACGTGTACCACACGGTGATCGGCCGGACGGTTCGCTTCCCGGAGACCACGGTCGCCGGTGAGCCGATCACCACGTACGCCTCGAACTCGGTCGGTGCCGCGGCCTATCGCCAGCTCGCCAGGGAGGTGCTCGCCCGGTGTCACGCCGAGTGAGTCTGCCGGGGGCCGACGAACTGTTCCGTACGACCGGGGGCATGGGGCTGCAGTCGTCGTCGCCGAGGCGCTCGGCGAACGGCGAGGCGCGGGTCCCCCCGCCTGCCGGGGAGAGCGACGAGGCGGCCGCCGCCTCCGACGGTGACGCGGAGGCGGCTCCGGCCTCCTCCGGTTCCGGTGAGCACTCCGCCGCCGAGGCCGAGTCGGACGCCGGGTCGCGGACCCGGGCCGCCGCGGCGGAGGGTGCGGAGAAGGCGGGGCGCAGGGCCTCGGGCGGAGCGCAGGAAGGTTCCGGTGGGCGGAGTTCCACCGCGGCGGCGCGGAAGCGGTCGCGGGCGGCCAACCGGCGGCCCAGCGGGCGCGAGCGGCACGACGAGAAGATCACCGTGTACGTGTCCGCCGAGGAGCTGATGGACCTCGAGCACGCGCGGCTCGTGCTGCGCGGTGAGCACGGGCTCGCCGTCGACCGGGGGCGCATCGTGCGCGAGGCGGTCGCCGTGGTCCTGGCCGATCTGGAGTCCCGTGGGGACGCGAGCATTCTTGTACGTCGACTGCGTGGGCGGTAGCGGTAGCCTCCGGCAGTGATGCCCGTGAACGAATCCTCCGCGCCGTCCTCACCCGGTCGTCGGCGTGCGCTCGGTCGTGGTGCGCTCTCCGAGCCCGAACCGTCGGTTTCCGCCGAGCCGGAGCCGGAGCCGACGGTCGAGTCCGGGGAGGAACCAGCCGAGGTCGACGACGGGAAGTTCAAGGTTCGGCTCGATAATTTCGAGGGGCCGTTCGATCTTCTGCTGCAACTCATCTCCCGGCACAAGCTCGACGTCACCGAGGTCGCGCTGTCCAAGGTCACCGATGAGTTCATGGCCCACATCCGGGCCATGGGGACCGACTGGGACCTCGACCAGACGACGGAGTTCCTCGTCGTCGCGGCGACGCTGCTCGATCTGAAGGCCGCCCGCCTGCTGCCCGCCGCCGAGGTGGAGGACGAGGGCGATCTGGCCCTCCTCGAAGCGCGGGACCTGCTCTTCGCGCGGCTCCTTCAGTACCGCGCGTACAAACGGATCGCCGACGTCTTCAGCGGGCGGCTGGAGGACGAGGCGCGGAGGTATCCGCGGACCGTCGGGCTCGAACCGCACTATGCCGAGCTGCTGCCCGACGTCGTCATCAACATCGGGGCCGAGGGGTTCGCCAGGCTCGCCGTGAAGGCGATGCAGCCGAAGCCCAAGCCGCAGGTGTACGTCGAGCACATCCACGCGCCGCTGGTCAGCGTGCAGGAGCAGGCCCAGTACGTGGTCGCCCGGCTCAAGGAGGTCGGCGAGGCCCCGTTCCGCGAGCTCGTGGCCGACACCGACGACACGCTCACCGTCGTCGCCCGGTTCCTCGCGCTGCTCGAGCTGTACCGGGAGAAGGTCGTCGGTCTCGATCAGGAGACCCCGCTGGGGGAGCTGGTCGTGCGCTGGACCGGGGGCGACGCCGACACCGAGCCCGTGGTCACGGACGAGTTCGACCGGGCGCCGGAGGTGCCCGAGGTCCCCGAGCAGAAGGAGGCTGCCACGTGAGTGAGCAGGATCCCGGTGGCGTGGCGGAGCTTGACCTCAAGCCCGCCCTGGAAGCCGTACTCATGGTGGTCGACGAGCCCGCCACCGAGGAACATCTGGCCAAGATCCTGCAGCGGCCCAGGAGGGCCGTGAGCGATTCGCTGCGGGAGCTGGCCGACGAGTACCGCGTGCAGGGTCGCGGCTTCGAGCTGCGGGTCGTGGCGGGCGGCTGGCGGTTCTACACCCGGCCCGAGTACGCGGCCGCCGTGGAGGGCTTCGTGCTGGACGGGCAGGTGGCGAGGCTCACTCAGGCGGCCCTGGAGACCCTCGCCGTCGTCGCGTACCGGCAGCCGGTCAGCCGTTCCCGGGTCTCCGCGGTGCGCGGAGTGAACTGTGACGGGGTCATGAGGACCCTGTTGCAGCGGGGTCTGGTGGAGGAGGCGGGCGCGGAACCCGAAACAGGTGCGATCCTGTACAGGACGACGAACTACTTCCTGGAGCGGATGGGCCTGCGCGGCCTGGACGAGCTGCCGGAACTCGCGCCCTTCCTCCCCGAGGCGGACGCGATCGAGGGCGATACGCAGGAAGGGGTCCCGTCGTTCGACCCGGACGCACCCGATGCGCCGGGTGCCGACGTAGTACACGACTAGACGGAACTTTGATGCGAAGCAGTAGCGGCAGGAACAGCAGCGGAAACAACGGCGGGAGCCGTGGTGGCAACAGCAGCGGCCGCGGCGGGAACAGCGGGGGCCGCGGTAACTACCGCGGCGCCGGCGACAACCGCGACGACAGGCGCGGCGGCAGCGGCAACCGCGCCGACAACCGCTCCGACAACCGCGCGGACAAGCGCGACGACAAGCGTGACGACAGGCCCGCCCGCCCGAAGCGGCCGCGTCCCGAGGAGCGGCAGTACGACGTAGGCCCGAACCCGTCCAGGGAGGGTTCGAAGTCGGGCCGTGGCGCCTCCGCGCGCGGCGGTGCCAAGGGCGGCCCCAAGCGTGGGCAGCAGCCGCAGTCGGGCGGCCGTGCCCGCACGGCTCCCTCGCGTTCGCGTGAGTACGAGACGCGGACCGAGGAGCGCAACCGCGAGCGGTACGCGGGCAAGCCGGAGGTCAAGCTCCCCAAGACCTTCCCCGGTGCCGAGCAGGAGGGCGAGCGGCTCCAGAAGGTGCTCGCTCGTGCCGGCTACGGCTCGCGGCGTGCCTGCGAGGAGCTGGTCGACGAGTCCCGCGTCGAGGTCAACGGCGAGATCGTGGTCGAGCAGGGCATGCGCGTCGACACGGAGAAGGACGAGATCAAGGTCGACGGTCTGACCGTGGCCACGCAGTCGTACCAGTTCTTCGCCCTGAACAAGCCGGTCGGTGTCGTCTCCACCATGGAGGACAACGAGGGTCGGCAGTGTCTCGGGGACTACACGAACAACCGTGAGACGCGGCTCTTCCACGTCGGTCGGCTCGACACCGAGACCGAGGGCGTCATCCTGCTCACCAACCACGGTGAGCTGGCCCACCGCCTCACGCACCCGAAGTACGGCGTGAAGAAGGTCTACCTCGCGCACCTCGTCGGCCCGATCCCGCGCGACCTGGGCAAGCGGCTCAAGGACGGCATCGAGCTGGAGGACGGGTACGCGCGTGCGGACCACTTCCGCATCGTCGAGCAGACCGGCAAGAACTACCTGGTCGAGGTCACCCTGCACGAGGGCCGCAAGCACATCGTGCGGCGGATGCTGGCCGAGGCCGGCTTCCCGGTCGACAAGCTGGTGCGGGTCGCCTTCGGGCCGATCACGCTGGGCGACCAGAAGTCGGGCTGGCTGCGGCGTCTGTCGAACACCGAGGTCGGCATGCTGATGCAGGAGGTCGACCTGTAGGTCGATCCGAAGGTCGATCCGTAGGTCCTGTAGGTCGGGCCTACGCGGGTCTTGTGTGCGGCGACCCCCTCCTTTTAAGGTCTGTTGGACCAATAAGGGAGGGGGTCTTCGCATGTCCGACAACGGTCCTGTGGCGGGCTACGACAAGCACGCCTACGAGCCCTTCGCCGTCACCGTCGACCTGGCCGTGTTCACGCTCCGGGCGGGACGGCTGCACATCCTGCTCGTCGAGCGCGGTCATGAGCCGTACGCGGGGCGCTGGGCGCTGCCCGGTGGATTCCTGGAGCCGCACGAGTCCGCGGAGGGCGCGGCGCGGCGCGAGCTCGCCGAGGAGACCGGGCTCGCCGATGTCGCCGGCCTGCACCTGGAACAGCTGCGTACGTACAGCGAACCGGGGCGCGATCCCCGGATGCGGGTGGTGTCCGTCGCGTTCGCCGCGCTCGTGCCGGACGCCCCGCAGGCGCACGGCGGCGGGGACGCGGCGCGGGCCGCCTGGCTGCCGTACGGGACCCAGGGCCCGCTCGCCTTCGACCACGACCGGATCCTCGCCGACGCCCAGATCCGGGTCGGCGGGAAGCTGGAGTACACCTGCCTGGCCACCGCGTTCTGCCCGCCCGAGTTCACGCTCGGCGAGCTGCGGCAGGTCTACGAGGTGGTGTGGGGGACCGACCTCGACCCGGCGAACTTCCGGCGCAAGGTGCTCGCGACGCCCGGCTTCGTCGAGCGGGTCCCCGGCGCCTCCCGGCTGACCGGCGGGCGCGGCAAGCCCGCGGCGCTGTTCCGGGCCGGCGACGCCACGTCCTTGCACCCACCGCTGCTGCGCCCCGCGCACGAGCCCACGGAGAGGCCCCGCCGATGACGAACCGCCGCCCCGCCACCGGATCGCTGCTCGGCCTCGCGCTCGGGGACGCCCTCGGCTACCCGACCGAATTCAGCGACGTACCCGCGATCCTCGACGCGTACGGGCCCTGGCGGGAGATGGAGCTGCCCGGCCACCCCGTCGCGTACATCACCGACGACACGCAGATGGCGCTCGCGGTGGCGCGGGCGCTGCGCACCGGCATGGGGCACGGGACGCTCGGCCCTGAGCGGTTCGAGCGCCCGCTGCGCGAGGAGTTCGTCGACTGGTACCTGTCGCCCGACAACAACCGCGCACCCGGCAACACCTGCCTGCGCGCGTGCGGCCTCCTGCGGACCGGGAGCCGGTCCTGGCAGGACGCCAGCCAGATCCACTCCAAGGGCTGCGGCGCCAACATGCGCGTCACGCCCCTCGGACTCGCCCCGGGCCTCAGCGACGAACAGCGGGCGGGCGCCGCCCAGTTGCAGGCGGGCCTCACCCACGGCCACCCCACGGGCCTCGCCGCCGCCGACCTCACCGCGCACGCCGTACGCCTCCTCGCCGAGGGCGCCGAGCCGACCGGGCTCGTCGGGATGCTGCGTTCGTACGCGTACGAGAACCGCGAGACGTACCACGAGGCCTGGCTCGGTGACCTGTGGCGGCGCGGCGAGGAGTCGACGCCGCAGCGGTTCATCGCGCGCGGCTGGGACGAGTGCCTCGGCGTCCTCGACCGGCTGCGGGGCGCGCTGCGCGAGCCGTCCCCGGAGACCGATCCCTGCCTTGACACGGGTGCCGGCTGGATTGCCGAACAGGCCCTCGCCACCGCGTTGCTGTGCTTCCTGCTGTTCGTCGACGAGCCGGTGCTCGCGCTGCGCCGCGCCGCCTGCACCTCCGGCGACTCGGACTCGATCGCGGCCCTGGCCGGGGCCTTCGCGGGCGCCCACCTCGGCGCCGACGCGTGGCCGAAGGAGTGGGTCGAACGCATCGAGCACCGCGACGAGCTGCTGGGGTTCGGGGCGGGGTGGGACCTGGCGTAGGCCGTGGCGGCCGGTCAGGCCAGCGTGATCGAGTCTCCGGTGACCTTGATCTGGCGGGTGTCCAGGGGGCGGGGGGCCGGGCCGCCCGCCACCGAGGCGTCGGCGACCTTGAACTTCGAGC
This sequence comes from Streptomyces endophyticus, assembly GCF_035798155.1. Classification (NCBI taxonomy): domain Bacteria; kingdom Bacillati; phylum Actinomycetota; class Actinomycetes; order Kitasatosporales; family Streptomycetaceae; genus Streptomyces; species Streptomyces endophyticus. The sequence goes on from NZ_JAOZYC010000188.1 coordinate 18,319, forward strand.
CGTGGCACGGGCAGTTGATGGTGCCGCCGGAGACGTCCTTGACCGTGCAGCCCTGGTGCGTGCACACCGCGGAGAAGGCCTTGAAGTCGCCCTTCGCCGGCTGGGTCACCACGACCTTCTCGTCGGGGAAGACCTTGCCGCCGCCGACCGGGATGGCGGAGGTCTTCGTCAACTCGTCCGCCGCGGGGGGCTGTTGTGAGCCGCCGGAGCTCTTCGCGGACGAGGCCGGCGCCTCGGACGTCGCGGCCGCCTCGTCGCCTCCGCCGCCCTGGTCCTCGTCCCCGTACTTGCTGCAACCCGCCGCCAGGGCCGCCGCGCCCGCGACCAGGACGCTCCTGCGTGACGCGGTGCGCCTCATGTCGTCACTCCCACCGTCCGGAAGAACCACAGTGCCGACGTCAACCACAGCAGTGTCAGGACCGCGAACGCAAGACCGCCCACCACCGGCAGCAGCCACCCCGGCAGCCGCTCCGTGCGCAGCAGCAGCATCTTGGCGCTGAACGCCCCGAAGAAGAAGCAGCCCAGGAACGAGTGCCACAGGACGCGTGTCGAGTACGTCTGGTAGCCGAGCGCGTAGAGGCAGTGCACCGCCACCGGCACCGCGATCAGGAACGCGATCCGGCCCGACCAGCGGTGCAGCGCGGGCGCCCACGACGGGCCGCGCAGCTTCCCGTACACCATGAACGCCGAGACGATCTGGACGAGCGCGAAGGCGAAGGCCGCCGTCGCCAGCCAGGACTTCACCGCGCTCGTACTGGAGAAGCCGGCGAGGTTGAACGCCGTGCCCTCCGGGTCGTGCACCCTGCCGTACGCACCGAGCGCCACGGCCACCACCGCCGCGACGAGCGCGGGGACCAGGTAGCGGGCCGCGGACGGGCGGCGGTGGTCGGGGTTCGGGAAGTTCTGGGTGGCGGCGTTCGGGTCGACGGTCATGGGAACCCTCTCTGAACCCTCTGCGGGCTGCTCAGGGGACGACCGGGCGGGCCGTCAGGCGCTCGCCGTCGACCGTGACCGCCCCCGAATCCGGGTCGATACGTGGGGCGGCGGACGGCTTGTCGTCACGGCGCACGATGCCCACCTGGCGGCCGTCGGGCAGCACGATCCAGCCGCCGTCGACCTTCGCGCCGCGCACCTCGGTGGTCGCCCGGTACAGGCCGGACGGCTTGACGGCCTTCTTCGCCGTGAAGCCGTAGGGGTGCTTGTCGATCTCCGCGGTGCCGCGCACCCGGTCGTCGGCGAGCCTGCCCTCCAGCTTCGCGCCGTGCTTGCCGGACAGCTTCATCTCACCGTTGTCCTCGACGTTCCCCTTCAGCCACGACTCCTTGGAGCGGCCGTCGCAGAAGTAGGCGATCGCCTTGTCGCCGCGTACGGATATGGAGATCGCGGACGTGTCGTCGTCGGTGCGGCCCGCGTAGCTCGTCTTGGGACCGGCCGTCCGCGTCGGGCTCGCCTTCGAGGGCGACGCCGACGGTGCGGCCGGGGCCGAGGTCGAGGGTGTGGGCGACGCCGACGCCGCGGGAGCCTCCCCGTACGAAAAGGTGCCCTCGCCCGTCGTCGCGTTGAGCGACAGCATGAACAGGCCGAGGGCCAGTCCGGCGAGCAGTGTGAACAGCGGCCCGGAGCGCTTCATGGCCGAGCCTCCCCCCGAGGCGGCAGCGGTGGCGCCTCCATGCAAGCAGCTCCGGCCGGGTGGCGACAGGGGGCGGTTCGGTTGACATTGGCGCGACCCCGCGGCGTGCGTCTCGGTGGACGGGCGCCGCGGGCCCGCGCCGACCACCTTGATTACGCTGGTCCCCTATCCAATTGCGTGTACGTGGAAAAGGGGCAGTGACGTGGCGGTACGAGCGGTCCGGGGCGCCGTCCAACTCGAGCGGGACGAGGCCGGCCACATGGACGAGCAGGTGAGCGAGCTGCTCACCGCCGTCCTTGAGCGCAACGAGCTGACCGGCGACGACCTGATCTCCATCTGGTTCACGGCCACGCCCGATCTGCACTCCGACTTCCCGGCGGCCGCCGCCCGCAAGCTCGGCATCGTCGACGTACCCCTGATCTGCGCGCAGGAACTCGACATCGCCGGCGCCCTGCCGCGCGTCGTCCGGATCCTCGCGCACATCGAGACCGAGCGGACCAAGGCCGAGGTCGCGCATGTCTACCTCGGGGCCGCGGCCACCCTCCGCAAGGACATCGCCCAGTGAGAACCGCACTCGTCATCGGCACCGGCCTGATCGGCACCTCCGCCGCCCTGGCCCTGGCCTCGCGCGGCGTCACCGTGCACCTCGCCGACCACGACCCCGGGCAGGCCCGCACCGCCGCCGCGCTCGGCGCCGGGACCGACGAGGCGCCCGAGGGACCCGTCGACCTGTGCATCGTCGCCGTGCCGCCCGCGCACGTCGCCGCGCAGCTCGCCGACGCGATGCGCCGGGGCCTGGCCCGTGCCTACATCGACGTCGCCAGCGTCAAGGGCGGCCCGCGCCGCGAGCTCGAGGAAATGGGCCTCGACCTCACCCCGTACATCGGCACGCACCCGATGTCGGGCCGTGAGCGCAGCGGCCCCCTCGCGGCCGACGCCGACCTCTTCGAGGGGCGGCCGTGGGTGCTGACCCCGACCCGCGACACGGACACCGAGGTCCTGAACCTCGCCCTGGAACTGGTCGCCCTGTGCCGGGCCGTCCCGGTCGTGATGGACGCCGACGCCCACGACCGGGCCGTCGCGCTCGTCTCGCACATGCCGCACCTGGTCTCCAGCATGGTCGCGGCCCGCCTGGAGCACGCCGAGGAGGCCGCCGTACGGCTGTGCGGGCAGGGCATCCGCGACGTGACGCGGATCGCCGCGTCCGACCCGCGGATGTGGATCGACATCCTCTCCGCGAACCCGGGCCCCGTCGCCGACCTGCTCTCCGCCGTCGCGGGCGACCTGGAGGAGACGGTGCAGTCCCTGCGCTCCCTGCAGTCCTCGGACGACGCCAAGCGCCGCGAGGGCGTGGACGGCGTCGAGACGATGCTGCGGCGTGGCAACGCGGGCCAGTCCCGGGTCCCCGGCAAGCACGGCGCGGCTCCGGCGGCGTACGAGATCGTGGCCGTTCTCATCTCCGACCAGCCGGGCGAGCTGGCCCGGATCTTCGCCGACGCGGGCGCCGCGGGCGTCAACATCGAAGACGTGCGGATCGAGCACGCGACCGGGCAGCAGGCCGGTTTCGTGCAGCTCATGGTGCAGCCGGCGCAGGCGCCGAAGCTGGCCGCGGCGCTGCGCGAGCGCGGCTGGGCGATGCGTCCGTAGCAGTGTCGGCAGGGGCGCCGGTGGAGGCACGTAAGAAGGGGTCTTCCAGAGCCAGTAACCTTGTGCGGGGCGCTTCCGCGTCTCGTACCCATGCCCCCGTGCACTGAGAAAGGTGTCCGTCACCTATGGAAACCGCCGCGACCGCCGCCGCAGCAGTGATCGTCGCCATCGACGGACCCTCCGGCACGGGCAAGTCGAGCACCTCCAAGGCCGTGGCCTCCCAGCTCGGCCTGAGCTACCTGGACACCGGCGCCCAGTACCGGGCGATCACCTGGTGGATGGTGAACAACGGCATCGACCTGGACGACCCGTCCGCGATCGCCGCCGTCGCGGGCAAGGCCGACATCGTCTCCGGCACCGACCCGGCCGCCCCCACCATCACGGTGGACGGCACGGACGTCGCCGCCCCGATCCGCACGAGCGAGGTCACCTCCAAGGTCAGCGCCGTCAGCGCTGTCCCCGAGGTGCGCGCCCGGATCACCGAGCTGCAGCGCTCCATCGCGCTCGGCGCGGAGAAGGGCATCGTCGTCGAGGGCCGTGACATCGGTACGACCGTGCTGCCCGACGCCGACCTGAAGATCTTCCTCACCGCCTCGCCCGAGGCCCGCGCCGCCCGCCGCTCCGGCGAGCTCAAGGGCTCCGACGTGAAGGCCACACAGGAGGCCCTCGTCGCCCGCGACAAGGCCGACTCGAGCCGCAAGACGTCGCCGCTGGCCAAGGCAGGCGACGCCGTCGAGGTCGACACGAGCGACCTCACGCTGCAGCAGGTCATCGAGTGCGTCGTCACGCTCGTCGAGGAGAAGCGAGCCGCCAAGTGACTGATGCGCCCTCCGAGCGAGGCGCCGAAGTGGGCCGACGCATCGGCGTCGGCCTCATGTACGGGCTGTGGAAGCCGCGGGTCCTGGGATCCTGGCGGGTCCCGGCGACCGGCCCGGTGATCCTCGCGGTGAACCACTCCCACAACATCGACGGCCCCATGGTCATGGGCGTCGCCCCGCGCCCGACGCACTTCCTGATCAAGCAGGAGGCGTTCGTCGGACCGCTCGGCCCTTTCCTCGACGGGATCGGGCAGGTGAAGGTCGACCGCACGAGCGCGGACCGCACGGCCATCACGCGGGCGCTCGGCGTCCTCACGGACGGCGGCGTCCTCGGCATCTTCCCCGAGGGCACGCGCGGCGAAGGCGACTTCGCCTCGCTGCGGGCCGGACTCTCGTACTTCGCGGTGCGCAGCGGGGCGCCGATCGTTCCGGTCGCCGTCCTGGGAAGCACGGAGCGGCCGGGACGGTTGATAAAGAAGCTGCCCCCGCTCAGGAGTCGCGTCGACGTCGTCTTCGGGGATCCTTTTGAAGCGGGCGACGGGAGCGGGCGGCGTACCCGCAAGGCGCTCGACGAGGCCACCGTGCGCATCCAGGAACGGCTCAGCGGCCACCTGGACCATGCCAGGCGCCTGACCGGGCGCTGAGCGAGACTTTCAGTAGTGCGGCTTTCCTGACACGAGGCGGGCGCACCGATCACCACGAATGAACGACGAGGTACGGACTTCATGAACGACCAGATCCAGCCCGAGGGATCCCCGGAACACGAGCACGGGGAGCTCGGCGACGCTGAGTACGCGGAGTTCATGGAGCTCGCCGCGGAGGAGGGCTTCGACCTCGACGCCGTCGAGGGCGCGCTCGGCGAGGCGGGCCACGGCCCGCTGCCCGTCCTCGCCGTCGTCGGCCGCCCGAATGTCGGCAAGTCGACCCTGGTGAACCGCATCATCGGCCGCCGCGAGGCCGTCGTCGAGGACAAGCCCGGCGTCACGCGTGACCGCGTCACGTACGAGGCCGAGTGGGCGGGCCGCCGCTTCAAGGTCGTCGACACCGGCGGCTGGGAGCAGGACGTGCTCGGCATCGACGCCTCCGTGGCAGCGCAGGCCGAGTACGCCATCGAGGCCGCCGACGCCGTCGTCTTCGTCGTCGACGCCAAGGTCGGCGTCACCGACACCGACGAGGCCGTCGTGCGCCTGCTGCGCAAGGCCAACAAGCCGGTCGTGCTCTGCGCCAACAAGGTCGACGGCCCGAGCGGCGAGGCGGACGCCTCGTACCTGTGGTCCCTCGGCATCGGCGAGCCGCACCCGGTCTCCTCGCTGCACGGCCGCGGCACCGGCGACATGCTCGACGCGGTGCTCGAAGCCCTGCCGGAGGCGCCGCAGCAGACCTTCGGCGGCGCCGGGCTCGGCGGCCCGCGCCGCATCGCGCTCATCGGCCGCCCGAACGTCGGCAAGTCCTCCCTCCTGAACAAGGTGGCCGACGAGGACCGCGTCGTCGTCAACGAGATGGCGGGCACCACCCGCGACCCGGTCGACGAGCTGATCGAACTCGGCGGCATCACCTGGAAGTTCGTCGACACGGCGGGCATCCGCAAGCGCGTCCACCTGCAGCAGGGCGCCGACTACTACGCCTCGCTGCGCACCGCGTCCGCCGTGGAGAAGGCGGAGGTCGCGGTCATCCTGATCGACGCCTCCGAGTCGATCTCCATCCAGGACCAGCGGATCGTGACGATGGCGGTCGAGGCGGGCCGCGCGATCGTCCTCGCCTTCAACAAGTGGGACACCCTCGACGAGGAGCGTCGCTACTACCTGGAGCGCGAGATCGAGACCGAGCTCGGCCAGGTCGCCTGGGCGCCCCGGGTGAACGTGTCGGCACGTACGGGCCGCCACATGGAGCGCCTGGTCCCCGCGATCGAGACGGCCATCGAAGGCTGGGAGACGCGCATCCCGACGGGTCGGCTCAACGCCTTCCTCGGCGAGCTCGTCGCCTCCCACCCGCACCCGGTGCGCGGCGGCAAGCAGCCCCGCATCCTGTTCGGCACGCAGGCCGCGTCCAAGCCGCCCCGGTTCGTGCTCTTCGCCTCCGGCTTCATCGAGCACGGCTACCGCCGCTTCGTGGAACGCCGCCTGCGCGAGGAGTTCGGCTTCGAGGGCACGCCGATCCACATCTCCGTACGCGTGCGTGAGAAGCGCGGCAAGAAGAAGTAGAAGTAACGCGGTTCGGACGAACGCCGCCGGTGGAGGCATCCACTCGGCGGCGTTTTCCTGTGCGGGGTGCGGGAGGTCAGTGCTCCCGGCGCGGACCCGGCGGCAGGGCCGCGGGGAAGTGCCGTCCCGTGGTGTGCTGCTGCGGGTACGGCTGCCAGCGCGGCGGGTGGTGCGGGCGCGGGCCGTGCAGCGGGTCGAAGCCCCTGAACCCCAGGTACTCCTCGCCGCTGCGGTCGCCGGGCAGCGTCCGGAAGGACCGGCTGTACTCGGCGTACAGGGCGTCGTAGATCGGGGTCACCGATGGGCCGCCCCCCGCGTGGCCACCCACAGCATGGCCGCCCTGCTGGTCCTCCGCGGGACGCATCGATGGGATGGGGTTCTGATACGGCTGGTGCCGCCGGGACGAGTGGGCGGAAGCGGACGCGGGGGATGAGGTGGGGTCGTATGGGTGCACGTATGTGCCAACGAACCGGGCCCCCGACGGATGCGCCCTTGGCCTGCGCTGTTGCGGGCTGTCAGCGGTGTGACCGGCGCATTCGTGGGGGCCCGCGGGGTGCGGCCCGGGTGGCTCAGGTGCCGGCGAGCGGCATGGCGGCGGCCACCAGTCGTCCGTTCGCCGCCGCCTTGTCGAGGGCCTGACGGAGCAGGTCCTCGCGCGGCTGGTGGCCGATCGAACCGGCGGAGGCGGCGAAGACGAGCACCGTCTGCGTCTTGTTCGCCGCGGTCCGCCAGCCCTCCGTCACCAGCAGCGGCTGGTGCGCCTGCCACCAGGCGACCTGGGCGGGGGAGCCGCCGGTGCCGGGCTGCAGGATCGCGTGCAGCTGGCCCATGGCGAGCAGCACCGACCAGCCGCCGAGGATCGAGGGGACCCCGTCCAGCGTGGTGGCCGGCATGAAGCCCTGCTCGATCAGGAGCGGCAGGAAGTCGTCCCCGCCCGTGGTCGTGCCGGGGCGGGCGATGGGGCCTGTCGGCTCGACGACGAGGGCCGGGTGCGTCGTGTCACCGATCAGGATGAGGCCGCTGGTCACGCCGAGCACGGCTTGTGACGGCGCGGTCGGGGTGCCGTCCGGCTGCGCGGCCGCGGCGTCCTGTTCGCCGCCGCCGATGGACTGCACGGCGCCCTGCAGCTGGTCCTCCGCGACCTGGACGACCTGCGAGGGCAGGCAGGTGGCATGGGCGAAGGCGAGCACGGCGGTCTCGTCGCCGACGAACAGCACGGTGCTGGTCGGCTGCTGCTGCGAGTCGCCCGGCGTGCGGCAGGAGGTGCAGTCGTAGCTGCCGGGGGCGTTGTCACCGGCCATCAGCCGGTCGGCTTCTTCGTCGCCGATCTCGGCGCGTACGTCGTTGCTGACGTCGAGCAAGCGAGGCACGGGGACTCCTCAGGGATCTGTTGGACCGATCGGGGTGATCGGCCACGGTCAGGCGAGTGCTTATGAAGGGACAACGGATGATCTGTGTCCTCGGTCACGCCCGGATCGGAACGGAATCGCCTCATCCGACGCACACCGTGAACGACCGCCCGGAATCCGTCACTCCACGCCAACTTGTTGGTTTTCCAAGGAAGTTGGACCGGTGAAGTGGGTCACAGATCATCAAGGTGACAGGTCGACAAATACTGAAATCGTTGTATGTATCGGCTGGCCTGAAATCGCCGGTACCCCGGGTAACGGCGAACTGGCCTGGCGGGACGAGCCGTTGGTTGCCGCGGCCGTCGTGGGCTGCCTAGATTCCACCGCCGTCCGCAACGAGCAGTCCACGAGAGGGATTCTCATGTCCGCGCCGATCCGTACGGCACGCACGACAACGGCTCGCACGACAGCGGTCTTCGCCGGGGTGGCCCTCGCCGCCCCACTCGGTCTCCTCGCCCTCGCCGGCCCCGCCCCAGCGGCGGACGGCGGCATCTGGGACCGCATCGCCCGCTGCGAGAGCGGCGGCAACTGGCACATCAACACCGGGAACGGCTACTACGGCGGGCTCCAGTTCTCGGCAGGCACCTGGCGCGCGTACGGCGGAGGGGCCTATGCCGCGACGGCCGACCGGGCCACCAGGGGGCAGCAGATCGCTGTCGCCACCAAGGTGCAGCGCGCGCAGGGGTGGGGCGCCTGGCCCACGTGCTCGGCACGGGCCGGGGCGTACGGCGGCGCGCCGGGCGTGCAATCGGCCCCCAGGGCCGTTCCCAAGGCGGCACCCAAGGCCGCACCGAAACCGGCTCCCAAGGCCGCCCCGCAGAAGCAGCGCAGTTCAGGCCACACCGACCGCGGCGCCGCCCGTCGTGGCGGCTACGTGGTCCGCGGCGGCGACACCCTCGGCCGTATCGCCGCGGCCCACGGCACCACCTGGCAGCACCTGTACACCGCGAACCGGGCGGTGATCGGCGGTGACCCGGACCTGATCCTGCCGGGGCAGCGGCTGCGGCTCGGCTGACCGCGCATGCGCCGCGCGGCACGACGGGAGGCCGCACCCCGGCTGCCTAGCGTCCGCGCTATGCACCTGACCGCTACGTTTCCGAAGGCACACGGCCCGCGGCGATGGGCGGCGGCCCTGCTGGGCATGCTGCTCGCACTGGCCGCGCTGCCGGCCCTCGCCGCCAGAGCGGACGCCGCCGAGCCGTACGACTGCGCCAAGACCGAGTGGCCGTGGTCCTGCCTCGCGGAGTGCGAGAGCGGCAACGACTGGGACGAGAACACCGGCAACTCCTTCTACGGGGGGCTCCAGTTCCAGCAGTCCACCTGGGAGGAGCACGGCGGTCTGCAGTACGCGCCGCGCGCCGACCTCGCGACCCGTGCCGAGCAGATCAAGGTCGCAGAGGAGGTGCTGCGCACCCAGGGCTGGGAGGCGTGGCCGGTCTGCTCCAAGCGGTACGGGCTCAAGGGCCGCGTCCATGTGGTGCAGCGCGGCGACACGCTGGCGTCCGTCGCGCGGCGCTTCGAGGTGGAGGGCGGCGCGCAGGCGCTCTACAAGGCCAACCGCGATGTGATCGGGCCGCACCCGGACCGGCTGGAGGAGGGCATGACGCTGGTCATTCCCGACCCGAAGAAGTCGTAGGGTCCGGCGGATCCGGCAGGTCCGGCAGGTCCGGCGGTGCGGTCTCGGCGGCCTCGCCCCGGAACACGACCGTGCCGCGGCCGAGTTCGTAGACGAACACCGGCGCTCCGTCCGGCGCCCCGCGCAGGCCGGGCGGCAGGCGCTGCTCGGCGAGCACCACGCAGGCGTCGAGCGCGCGCAGGAGGGCGTACGTGCGGATGGCGACCGGCGGGGCCATGCCCTGGGTGGGCTCGTCGACGAGGACGACGCGGGCGGGGGCGAGCAGGGCGCGGGAGACGGCGAGCATCCGCTGCTCACCGCCGGAGAGGGTGCCGGCGCGGCGGGCGAGGAGGGGGTGCAGCTCGGGGTAGGCGTCGAGGGCGGCGCCGAAGTCCCTCTTGTTCGCGGCCTGCCGGAGGTTCTCGGTGACGGTGAGGCCGGCGAAGACGGCCTGCCGGTCGGGTACGAAGCGCAGGCCGGCCGCGGCACGGGCGTGGGCGGTCAGCCGGGTGACGTCGGCTCCGTCCCACACCACCGATCCGGCGGAGAGCCGTACGGTGCCGGCGAGGGCGCGCAGGGCGGTGGTGCGTCCGGAGCCGTTCGGCCCGAGCAGCACGGTGAGCGCGCGGGCGGGGGCGGCGAGGGTGACGCCGTGGAGCGCTTCCAGGGGGCCGTAGCGGACACGGGCGTCGCGCAGTTGGATGCCGCCTGGCTCGGCCGTCATGAGGGCTCCGGGGTGCGGTCGAGGACGGAGTCCGGCGAGCCCGAGCTCACGATGCGGCCCGCCGCCATCACGTGCACGGTGTCCGCGAGCTCGGCGACGAGGTCCAGGTCGTGCTCGACGACGAGCACGGCGACGCCGTCGGCGGCGAGCGCCCTCAGCAGCCGGGCGAGGGCGGCGACTTCCGTGGGGTCGAGTCCGGCGGTCGGTTCGTCGAGCAGCAGCACGTGCGGATCGCCTGCCAGCGCGCGGCCCAGTTCGACCCGGCGCAACGTTCCCGTGGGCAGCCCGTCCGTCTCCTGCTCGCCCCGCAGCCCGAACAGCCGCGTCATCCGTTCCGTGGCACCCGGGTCCCGTACGCGGCCCTGCTCGGCGCCGATCCGAATGTTCTCGGCCACGGTCAACGAGGGGAAGACGACGAGCTGTTGGAAGGTCCGCGCGATGCCGAGGCGCGTCCGCGCGTGTGCGGGTAGGCGTGTCACGTCTCGTGGGCCGAGGAAGATGTGGCCGGTGTCGGGTCGTACCGTCCCGGCGAGGCAGTGGAAGAGGGTGGTCTTTCCGGCGCCGTTGGGGCCGACCACGGCGGTTACGCTGCCGCTGGGGAGCCGGATGGTTGTGTCTTGGAGGACGGTGTGGGGGCCGTAGGTGACGGTGAGGTGGGTGGCGGAGAGTGTGGGGGGTGTGGTGGGGCGGCGTCTCGTTGCGGTCGACCGTGTGTGCGCCACGGGGCTCTGCCCCGGACCCCGCTGCTCAATCGCCGCAGGGGCTTGAATTGCCCGCTGGGCGTGTGCCGGCGGGGCTTGAATTGCCCGCTGGGCGTGTGCCGGCGGGGCTTGAATTGCCCGCCGGTCGAGCGCCGCAGGGGCTTGATGTGCAGGGGGTTGGAGTGGGATTGCTGCTGCTCGCTCGGTGAGGCGGCTTCGGTGTCGGTTCCGTGTGTCCAGGCCTCGGCCCACCAGTACCGCCAGTACGCCGATGGTCAGCGCCGCCACTCCGCCCCGTGCCCCCGCGTCCAGGCCCACCAGTAGGCCCGCCCCGAGCAGCGCGCCGAGCGGGTTGTCCGCGCCCAGGACGACCACCGCCGCGAACCACAGCAGGCCCCGCACCGGGTCGTACGCCGACGGGTCGAAGGAGTGCAGGCCGAACGTCAGCAGCCCGCCTCCCAGCGCCGCGAGCCCCGCCCCCACCACGAACACCGCGACCTTCAGGCCCGGCACCCCGACCCCCGCCGCCGACGCCCCCGCCTCATGGTCACGGACCGCCGCGAGCGCCCGGCCCACCCGGCCCCGCCGCAGGCCCGCCACGACCACCAACGCCCCGCCCAGCAGCGCGAGTTCGAGTACGTAGAACACCCGGTCGTCCCCGAAGCCCGCGGGTCGCGGCGGTGTGAGGCCCGACGCCGCGTACGGCTGCGCGAACACGAACCGGCTCACCCCGACCCCCACCGCGAACGTCGCCAGCGCCAGCGCGAGTCCGTGCCGCCGGATCGCGGGCGCGGCGGTCAGCAGCCCCAGGGGTGCCACCATCACCACGGACGCCAGGATGGCGAGTAGGCCCGGGAGTTGGGGGAAGCCCGGAAACCGGCCGGTGGAGAGCAACGTCGCGAACAGGGCGCCAAGGCCCGCGAACGCACCCTGACCGAGGGCGAGTTGACCCGCGCGTCCCGTCACCACCACCAGCGACAGCAGGATCAACGCCAGCGCCGGAACCTGGATCGACGTCCGCAGGTCCGAACCCGCGAACCCGAGCGGCAGCAGGAACAGCACCCCCGCCACCAGCCACGCCCCTCGCGGAGCGGCCCGCGTCCGTCGCGTCACGGCCGTCGGCAGCGCCCCCTTCCCGTCCACCCCCGGCAGCGCGAGCGCCGCGACCAGCAGCGCCACCACGAACAGGTTCGCCCCCACCGCCTGGACGAGCGGCTCGGCCCACCCGCGCGGATGCAGCCGCGTCAACTGGCTCTGCGCGACCCCGATCGCGAGCGCCGCCGCCACCGCCACGCCGAGCCGACGCATGCCTGCCGCCACCGCCACCGCCACGACCTCCATCACCAGCAGCGGCAGTCCGTACGGGTCCAGGCGTACGTAGGGGGCCAGGAGCACCCCCGTCAGGCCCGCGGTGAAGGTGCCGAACGCCCAGCCCGCCGCCGCGACCCGGTCCGCGTCGATCCCGCCGAGCACGGCCAGCGGACGGTTGTCGACGACCGCCCGCAGCTCGCCGCCGAACCGCGTCCGGCGCGTCACCGCCCACACCGCGCCCCCGATCGCGCAGGCCACCGCGAGCTGCCCCCACGGCTCCCCGGGGATCAGCCTCGGCGCGTCCTCCTGCGCGCCCGTGCCCCACAGCAGCGCCGCCGCCCCGACGAGGAGGACGAAGACGCCGATCGAGGCGACCAGGGTGCGCGCCTGGTCGCCGCCCGACAGGGCGAGCGGCCTGAACACCCAGCGTTCCAGGGCGAGTCCGAACCCCGGCGCCACCACCAGGAGCACCAGCGCCGCGGCCGCCCACAGCGGGACCTCCCACCCCACCACCAACTGCCGCAGCAGATACGCGCAGAGCATCGCGATCGCCCCGTGCGCGAAGTTGAGGACACCCGTCGCCCGGTAGGTGACGATCAGGCCGATCCCGGTGAGCGCCGCCGCCGCTCCCACCGAGAGCCCGGCGAGCGTGAGGTCGTACGTGAGGGACGACACGAACCCCGACTCCTCAACTCCCGGTGAGCGGTTCGCAGATGGGGCACGGGCCCAGGCCCGCCTCCGTGATCGCCCCCGCGTCCGCGGGGACCGCCCGCGGCTTGCCCTCGACGAGCGGGCAGTCGGCCCGGTGCCACAGCGTGCCGCCGGGAACCATCAGCAGCCGGCCGCTGGAAGCGAGCGGGGGAGCGGGATCCGTGGTGGCGGGCGCCGGATCGGCCGTGACCAGCAGCTCGTAGAGGCGCTCCACGCGCGACGCGGCGAGCGTGCTCCTGCCGTACGCGAGGAGCACCGCGCCCGCGATGATCAGGGCCGCGCCCGGCACCGTACAGGAGGCCAGATAGGGGAGTTGGCGCTCGGCGAAGCGTTCGCCCGACATGCCGTACCAGCCGACCACGCAGAGCGCCGCCCCGGCGGCGAGCGCCGCGAGTCCCGCCCACAGGGCGGGGTGCACTGAACGTAGTCGGGCAGTCCGCATCGCCGGCCCCCACTGGTGCGCGCGTGTGTCTGGCCTTGTCCGCCGATCGCTTGCACTATGCCTTCTGGAGTCCAACTCGGAAAGCTCCGGGGACAGTTGGCCGACCCCTTTGATCCTGTCGGCCCGGCCCCGGACCGACACCCGGCGGTGAGCCTGATGGTTTTCGGGAGCACACCTCGCGCGACCCGCGGACGGGGCGCGGCCCTCGCCCTCGCCCTGGTCCTGACCCTCGGCCCTGCCCTGGCGGCCTGCGGTGACGACAGCGGCGGTGACGACAGCGCCCCGCCGACGCCGAGCCCGAAGCCGCCCACGAGCGGGGAGCCCACGAGTGCGGAGCCCTCGTCGGCGCGGCCCAGTGGGAGCGGGCCCGCCGACCGGGCCGCCGCAGAGAAGGAGATCAAGACCAACTGGAAGAAGTTCTTCGACCCGAAGGTCTCGATGAAGGAGAAGGAGGCCGTCCTGGAGGACGGCGCCAAGATGCGCCCGGTCCTGAAGAGCTTCAGCGGTGACAAGCGCGGCGGACAGGTGGAGGCCACCGTCACCAAGGTCGCCTTCACCTCGGCGACCGCGGCCGACGTGACGTACGGCCTCGCCCTCAAGGGCGCGACGGTGCTGCCCGACGCCAAGGGGACGTCGGTCGAGCGGGACGGCATCTGGAAGGTGTCCGTCAACACCCTGTGCGCGCTGGTGCAGTTGAGCGGCAATGCGTCGCCCGGCCCGGGCTGCTGAGGCGCTGGGTGTCCTCACCGCGGGCCTGGCCCTGGTGGCCGTCGCGGCCTGCGGGTCCCGGTTGCCGGAGAGCGACTTCGAGGACCGCTCCACGCCGGCGCCGCGCTCCACCGCGCCCCTCCGCGTCGGCATCATCACCAGCGCCACCAGCCCCGTCGGCGGCGCCACCTTCACCGACACCCGCGACGGCGCACAGGCGTACTTCCGGAACCTGAACCGACAGGGCGGCATCCAGGGGCGCCGCGTCGAGGTGCACCTGTGCGACGACGGCGGCAGCGGCGTCGGCAACACCGCCTGCGTGCACAAACTCGTCGACGAGCAGAAGGTCGTCGCCCTGGTGGCCACCACGTCGCTGGACTACGCGGGCGCGGAACGCGTCTCCCACGCGCGCGTGCCCGACATCGGCGGCCAGCCGATCGGCGCCGCCTACGACACGTATCCGCACCTGTACGGGATCTACGGCAGCCTCGCGCCGCGCGACGGGACACCGGGCTGGGGCGGGAAGCTGTACGGCGGCACCGAGGTCTACCGCTACTTCAAGCGCGAGCACGGCGCCCGCACCGCCGCCGTCGTCTCCTACAACCAGGCCGCTTCGGCCGCGTACGCCCGTCTGGTGACGCGCGGACTGAAGGCCGAGGGCTACCGCGTCGTCACTGAGCAGCTCGACTTCGCGCTGCCCAACTTCAAGGCCGCGGCCGCCGACCTGAAGGACGAGAAGGCCGACCTCGTCTTCGACGCCGTCGACGCGCACGGCAACGCACAGCTCTGCGAGGCCATGGACCAGGTCGGCGCCCGCGTCACCGCGAAGGTCACGAACGTACAGAACTGGACCTCGTCCGTCCGCTCCGCCTACAAGGACGCGCCGCACTGCCGCGCCTCCCTGTGGGCCACTGGTGCGAGCCGCAACTACGAGGACACCGGGCACCCCGCCGTACGCGCCTTCCGCGCCGCCACGAAGGATCTGAAGACGCACTCGCAGTGGCAGCTGGAGGGCTGGGCCGCCGCGATGTGGTTCACGGACGCCGCCCGTTCCTGTCGCACGGTCACGCGCGCGTGCGTCGACCGTTTCATGGAGCGCGGAGTACGGTACTCGGCCGATGGCCTGCTGCTTCCCGTGACGTTCGCGAGGCGCGCGGAGCCGCCGAGAACTCGAAAGACGTGCCTGTCGGTCGCGAGATGGACCGACACGGAAGGTTGGGTCACCCAGAACGGTGGCATGTCGAACACCTGTTTTGACGTCCCACAGCTCTCCTACCAGCCGTGACGTGACTCCTGATGGGTGAGCCGGCGCGATGGTTCCCGAAAACGCCTACCAATCCGGCATCCGTTCAGGAACAACATGATGATGAGGAACAACCCTCGCCTGGTCATCTCCGTCTAAGTACCCGGTAGGCGGAGAAGGCGGACTGTTCAGACAGATACGAGGGCGCATGCAGATTTCTTTCCTGATTAACAATGCGTACGGGATCGGAGGGACGATCCGCACCACGTACAACCTTGCCAGCGCGCTTGCCGACCACCACGACGTGGAGGTCGTGTCCGTCTTCCGGCACCGCGACGAGCCGGTGTTCGCGCCGGATTCGCGCGTGCGGGTGCGCCACCTCGTCGACCTGCGCAAGGGCACCGCCGGATACGAGGGCGATGACCCGGAGTTCCTGCGGCCCGCCACGGTCTTCCCGCGCAGTGAGGGGCGCTACGAGCAGTACAGCGCGCTCACCGACCGGCGGATCGCCGCACACCTCGGCTCGCTGGACGCCGATGTCGTCGTCGGCACCCGGCCCGGGCTCAATGTGCACCTCGCCCGGGACACCAGGCGCGGGGTGCTGCGCGTCGGCCAGGAGCACCTCACCCTCGGCACGCACTCCACCGCACTCCGCCGTGAACTGCGCGGCAGCTACCCGCGCCTCGACGCGCTGACCACGACCACGGAGGCCGACGCCTACGCCTACCGCGAGCAGTTGCGGCTCCCCGGCGTGCGCATCCAGGCGATGCCCAACCCGGTGCCCGAGCCCGGCATCGCGCCCGCGGACGGCAGCGGCAAATGGGTCGTGGCGGCCGGCAGGCTCGCGCCCGTCAAGCGCTACGACCTGCTGGTGCGCGCCTTCGACCAGGTGCGTGCCGAGCGACCCGACTGGCGTCTGCGCATCTACGGGGGCGGCAAGCAGAAGGACAAGCTGCGCACGCTCATCGACGAGCTCGGCCTCTACAACCACGTGTACCTCATGGGGCCCGCCCACCCCATCGAACCGGAGTGGGCGAAAGGTTCCCTCGCCGCCGTGACCTCGACCTACGAGTCCTTCGGCATGACGATCGTCGAGGCGATGCGCTGCGGTCTGCCGGTGGTCTCCACCGACTGCCCGCACGGCCCCGGCGAGATCATCGACAACGGTGTCGACGGCCGGCTCGTCAAGGTCGGCAGCGTCGAGGCCATCTCCGGCGGCCTGCTCGAACTCATCAACAACGACACGCTCCGCCAGGAGATGAGCGCCCGCGCCCTCAAGGGTTCCGAGCGTTTCGACCCGGCACGGATCGCCGAGCGCTACGAGGACCTGTTCGGCTCGCTCAGCAGCCGCGGCGGCTCCCTCGGCCTGCTGCACCGGGCCCGCGGCTCGCTCCTCGGCGGCGCCTACGCGGTGCGCGACGTCCTGCGACCGCAGCGGAAGGGACACCCCGCATGACAGCCCCCACGGCCCTGCCCCCGCCGTGCCCCGAAGGCAGCGACAACAGTGACAGGAGCGTCCGCATGCCGCCCCGAGCCGACTGCATCGCCGACTCCGCCGGCGGGCTCACCTTCGACGTCACCGACCACGGTTCGCCCGACCCGGCCCACCTGGTACTCGTCGACCGGACCGCGGGGCACACGGTGCGGCTGCCGCTCACGCCCACCGGCGAGGGGCGGCTGCGCGCGTCGCTGCCGATAAGCGTCTCCCTCGCGGAGGGCCGCTGGGACGCGTACGCGCAGGTCGCGGGCGACGAGCCGGTGCGGCTCGCGCCGGGCGTCAACGACCTGCGCTCACTGGTGGACCGGGCGCCGAGCGGCTCGCGCGGCTACGTCGCCGTACGCATCCCGTACGCCACCAAGCACGGCAACCTCACCGTGCGCAGCTGGCTGCGGGCGCCGCACGCGGAGGCCGGTGAACTGCTCATCGCGGACGGCGAGCTGACCGTGCACGGGCGGATCTACGGCGCCTCCTTCACGGCGAAGGCGTACGCGGAGATCCGCTCCCGCGCCGCGCGCGGTCCCGTGCTGCGCGGCGAACTGGACTGGGACGGGCCGCGGTTCACGCTCCGCATCGGCTACGACGAGCTGCGCGAGGGCCGTTGGGACCTGTGGCTGCGGCCCGCGGGGGACGACGGGCCGCCGGTGCGGCTCGCCCGACTGCTCGACGACATCGCCGACAAGAAGCCGATCTTCACGTACCCGGTGGCACGGGTGACCGTCGCGGGCCGCGGCGAACTGGCCGCGGAGGCCTACTACACGGGGGCCAACGACCTTTCCGTGCAGGTGAGTTCGGTCCAGGGTTAGGGGCCTACTCCTTGCGCCCGGACTCCAGCGGCCGGTCCTCGTAGGCCGCGAACTCCGGGTGGTGCAGGTCGAACGCCGGGGATTCCGAGCGGATCCTCGGCAGCGTGACGAAGTTGTGGCGCGGCGGCGGGCAGGCCGTCGCCCACTCCAGGGACCTGCCGTACCCCCACGGGTCGTCGACCTCGACCTTCACCCCGTACTTCGTCGTCCTCCAGACGTTGTAGAGGAACGGCAGCGTGGAGAGGCCGAGCAGGAACGCGCCGATCGACGAGAGGGTGTTGAGCGCCGTGAAGCCGTCCGCCGCGAGATAGTCCACGTACCGGCGCGGCATGCCCTCCGCGCCCAGCCAGTGCTGGACCAGGAACGTCGTGTGGAAGCCGACGAACAGCGTCCAGAAGTGGACCTTGCCGAGCCGCTCGTCGAGCAGCTTCCCCGTCAGCTTCGGCCACCAGAAGTAGAAGCCGGCGAAGGTCGCGAAGACGACCGTGCCGAACACCACGTAGTGGAAGTGCGCCACCACGAAGTACGAGTCGGTGACATGGAAGTCCATCGGCGGCGAGGCGAGGATGACGCCGGTCAGGCCGCCGAAGAGGAACGTGGTCAGGAAGCCGACCGACCACAGCATCGGCGTCTCGAAGGACAGTGAGCCCTTCAGCATCGTCCCGGTCCAGTTGAAGAACTTCACGCCCGTGGGCACCGCGATCAGGAACGACATGAACGAGAAGAAGGGCAGCAGCACCCCGCCGGTGGCGAACATGTGGTGCGCCCACACGACCACCGACAGGCCCGTGATCGCCATCGTCGCGCCGACCAGCATCGTGTAGCCCCAGATCGGCTTGCGGCTGAAGACCGGCAGGATCTCGCTGATGATCCCGAAGAAGGGCAGCGCGATGATGTAGACCTCCGGATGCCCGAAGAACCAGAAGAGGTGCTGCCACAGCAGCGCACCCCCGTACTGCGCCTCGAACACCACGGATCCGAACCGCCGGTCCGCCTCCAGGCAGAGCAGCGCGGCCGCGAGCACCGGGAACGCGAGCAGCACCAGGATCGACGTGAACAGCGTGTTCCACGTGAAGATCGGCATCCGGAACATCGTCATGCCGGGCGCCCGCATCCCGATGATCGTGGTCAGGAAGTTCACCGAGCCGAGGATCGTGCCGAACCCGGCGAGCGCGAGCCCCATGATCCACATGTCGGCGCCGATGCCGGGGGAGCGGGTCAGGCTGTTCAGCGGCGCGTACGCGAACCAGCCGAAGTCCGCTGCCCCGCCCGGCACCACGAGCGAGCCGAGCACGATCAGGCCGCCGAAGAGGAACAGCCAGTACGAGAACATGTTCAGGCGCGGGAACGCGACGTCCGGCGAGCCGATCTGCAGCGGCATGATCTCGTTGGCGAAGCCCGCGAAGGTCGGCGTCGCGAACAGCAGCAGCATGATCGTGCCGTGCATCGTGAACAGCTGGTTGTACTCCTCGTTGGAGAGCACCTGCAGGCCGGGGCGGGCGAGTTCGGCCCGCATGAGCAGGGCCATGACCCCGCCGATCAGGAAGAAGCCGAACGACGTGATCAGGTAGAGGTGGCCGATCTTCTTGTGGTCGGTCGTGGTCAGCCAGTCCACGACGACCCGGCCCGGTCGTCGCTCGCGCGGCGCCCCCACCGTCGCAGGCCCGGCCTGCACCCCGGTCGTTCCCATCGCTTGCCCCCTCGCTGCTCGGCTGCGCGCCTCGGGCCTGCCGCGGACTCAGGCCATGATGCTCGCGTGGGTACCCGTGCGACAGAGGGCGTACCTCTGTTTCTGGCATGGACAGACAATTCCCGGACGGCCTCAACTCGCCCGTGCCGCCACCGTATTCGGAATGCCAGAGGAATTGAGCAAAAGGGTGCAGGGCTCGTGGAGGCGGCTCGGCGGAGACTTTTCGGCGGGCCGTGGGAATTCGATAAGGAGGGGCGTTACGGGTGAAAGTAAGGAGCAAGTAAGAGGCAAGGAACGCCCGATCGTGTGAGGAACTCCTAAAAAACAACTGTCGTGATCTTGTGACAAAAGCGTGACCCGCGGCCTACCGTGGCCGCATGGCACCCATCCCCACCCCGCCCGCGGAACCACAGGACAATCCGGACGCGTACGTCGGGCTCGACGCGCACAGTGCCGAGTCGCAGGCGGGCGCGCGTGGCTGGTCCACCGTCAGGCAGCTGCCGCCGGGCGCGATCATCACCATGGAGTACCTGGCCGGGCGGCTCAACTTCGAGGTCACCGAGGGAAAGGTGACGCGCTGCTGGAAGGGCTGAGGGCCCCCGGCCCGCCGTCCACCGGCCCCTGAAGCGTGCGAAGGCCCCCGAACCTGAAGCAGGTTCGGGGGCCTTCGCGGTGCGGGGCTTGGCTGTGCGTACCGGGCCCCGCCGTCTGTGGGCGCGCTCAGGACACCGTTCTCGTCGACGGCGCCCCGCGCGTGACTCTCTCCGTGGCCGGGCGGCGGCTGCCCGCCGGGGTGATCGGCGTGCGCTCGCCGCGCGGGGTGTGCGGGCCCTGTGGGAGCAGCTGGCGGCCGGCCCTGGTCGCGCCGACGGACTCGCGTGCGGGGGTCGCGGTCCTCGCGGGAACCGGCACGGGGTCGGACTCCGGCTGTGGCAGCCGGGCGCCGGAGCGGCGGCTGCGCAGGAGGTCGCGCAACGAGAAGATCCACGCCTCCGCGCGGGCCACCAGCGGCTCGCACCACGGCAGCGCGAGCAGGATGAGCAGGCCCGCGGCCCAGCCGAGCAGTACGTCGCTCAGCCAGTGCGTACCGAGATAGACCGTGGTCAGGCCGACGCTCAGGGAGATCACAGCGGAGACCGCGGACAGCCAGCGCCTGGCCCGCGGAGTGGAGGCGAGGTAGGCGAGGATGCCCCAGGTCACCACCGCGTTCGCGGTGTGACCCGACGGGAATATATCGCCGCCCTGCCACATCTCGCTCGACCCGATGGCGGTCGCGTAGTGCGGGCCCGCGCGGCCCATCCCGTACTTGGCGGCGCCCACCGTCACGTTGAGCAGCAGCAGCGAGGTGCCGAACATCAGCAGCGGGCGCAGCGTGTGCTGGCGCCACGAACGCCAGCCCAGCCACGACATCACCATGACGGCCGTCGGGCCACGCTGGCCGAGGACGACCCAGTAGTCGAGGAAGGCGTGGATGTCCGGCCACTGCTGGTAAGGCCGGAAGAACATGACCTGCCAGTCGACCGCGACCAGCCATGACGTGGTGAGCACTGCCGCCACGATCGTGAGGTAGAAGGACAGGGTCAGCCCGAAGAGCACGACCCGGTGCCGGCTCATGTGGGGGATGTCCACATGAGCCGGTCGTTCGGGCTCGCGATCGAGCCTGGCGAAGACCCGCTCCACACGGCGGGTCAGGTTTCGTTCGGTACGCACTCAATCGACGCTACAGCGACCGACAGGTGGACCAGAACGAATCAGGAGCTTTGTGATGACGATGTGATGTGGGATTGATCTCAGGTGGCCGATTATTCCCACGATTTCAACCACCCGGAAGGAAAGATTCCCGAATTCAAAGATCGTTTCCGGGGCTCATTATATGACGCTTATGAATGCGTTCACCTGATACCCGTACGGAATTGGCCGTTCACTCACCGCTCATGGCGGTCCCGACCCGTTCAACCAGAACGCTCCGTAGGCCGCCGACAACGCTGCGAGACCGCCGACCACCCCTGCGGAGCAGGCCGTACGCCACCGGGCGAGCGCCACCGCGAGCGGCAGCAGCAGCGGGAACGCGGGCAGCAGCAGCCGCGGCTTCGAGCCGAAGTACCCCGAGGCGCACAGCGCGAGCACGACCACGATGCCCGTGTAGACGAGCACCGGCACGGGCTGGTGCTGTCGCACCCCGGCGACGTACAGCCAGATCACCAGCGCGACCCCGACGATCAGCCCCACCCCGGCGAGCGCGCCCAGCGGCGACGTGAATTGGTCGGCGACGAACCCGGCGAAGGCGGCGCCCCCGTCGAAGCCGTTGCCCCACTGCGCCTGTACGTCGAGATAGCCGAAGAGCCCGCCACCGGTCCGCCGCCCGACCCACAGCACGTACGCCGCCGCGCCCAGCGGCGCGAGCAGCACCCCGAGAGCGAGCCGCCACGACACCCGCCGCTCCCGCGCGATCCACAGTGCCGCCGCCACCCACACCGCCACCACGACGGCCGCCCCGATCGGCCGGGTCAGACCCGCGAGGGCGGCGAGCAGCCCCGCGCTCAGCCAGTTCCGGCGCAGCACCGCGTACAGGCCCCACGCCGCGAGCGCCGTGAACAGCGCCTCGCTGTACGCCATCGACGCCACGATCCCGACGGGCAGCGCACCCCACAGCACGGCAAGCCAGATCCCGGCGGTCCGCCCGTGCAGCAGATCCCCGACGGCGAAGATCCCCCACGCCGCCGCGAGCGAGGCGAGCACGCTCACCACGAGGCCCGCGTCCGCGTACGACAGCGGGCTGATCGCCGAGACGAAACGTTCGAGCCACGGAAGCAGCGGAAAGAACGCGAGGTTCGAGTGCACGGAGCCGTCGGGCAGCGTCACCGACCAGCCGTAGCCGTGCTCGGCGATCCGTGTGTACCAGAGCGAGTCCCAGCGGGCCGTGAGCAGCGTGTGCGCGCTCTTGCCCGTCGCCGCGCTCCACACCGCGAGCACCAGCAGGCCGAGCACCCGCACCGCGGCGTATCCGAGCAGGGCGGGCACGGCGTGCCGCGGCGAGGGTCGATGTCGTTGGTCCACGTCCGTCACGGCCCCGATTATCGGCATCCGCCCCATGAGCCACGTCAGCAGGCCCCTTTCCCTCAAGTGGTGCACGCCACACCCGCGTGGAGATGCCTTGAGAGGTCCGCCACGTGTCATTGGCGAGAACTCGCGTACGCTGACGGCTTACTCGCCGTATCGCCGCGGGGCCGGGAGACCGCTCCTCCCGAGCCAGATCCCCGGACCAGGCCTATGCCGTCCCCAGTCCTGGGATCCGCCGAATGCGAGGACCACTGGGAGGTACGTACATGTCCGGGACGAACACGGCCTCCGGGCGCGCGCTCGGTCGCCTGGCCTCCATGGGAGCCCGCCCCCACCGCTG
Organism: Streptomyces endophyticus; assembly: GCF_035798155.1. NCBI lineage: Bacteria > Bacillati > Actinomycetota > Actinomycetes > Kitasatosporales > Streptomycetaceae > Streptomyces > Streptomyces endophyticus. The sequence continues at coordinate 40,873 of NZ_JAOZYC010000188.1, forward strand.
GGTCGTCCTCGTCGTCCTGTGCACGAGCCTCCTTCTGGTCGCCCTCGACTCGACCATCCTCTACGTCGCGCTGCCCGCGGTCACCGAGGACCTCAAGCCCACCTCCGTCGAGCTCCTGTGGATCGGCGACGCGTATCCGTTGGTGTGCGCCTCGCTGCTGATCCTGTTCGGCACGCTGGGCGACAGAGTCGGCCGCCGCAAGATCCTGCTGCTCGGCTACGGCCTGTTCGGCGCGGCCTCCGCGCTCGCCGTGGTCTCCGACACCGCGCAGGTGCTCATCGTGGCCCGCGCGTTCCTCGGCATCGGCGGCGCGATGATCATGCCCGCGACGCTCTCGATCCTGCGCGACGTCTTCCCCGACCGGCACGAGCGGGCCGTCGCGATCGGCGTGTGGACCGCGGTCGCCGCGGTCGGCGCCGCCACGGGACCCGTACTCGGCGGCTTCCTCGTCGAGCACTTCTGGTGGGGCTCCGTCTTCCTCATCAACATCCCGCTGATGTTGATCATGCTGCCGCTGTGCCGGGTCCTCGTGCCCGAGTCCAAGGGGCGCAGCGACGGTCCGTGGGACCTGTTCGGCGCGCTGCTCGCCGCGCTCGGAGTGCTCGGTGTCGTCTACGGCATCAAGGAACTGGGCACCAAGCGCGATCTGCTCGACGCCGAAGCCGTGCTGCCGTTCGTCGTCGGCCTCCTACTGCTCTTCCTCTTCGTGCGCCGACAGCGCCGCCGCGAGCACCCGCTCATCGACATGAAGCTGTTCTCGCGGGTCGCGTTCTCCACCTCCGTCGGCTGCATCGTCATCGCGATGCTCGCCCTCGTCGGCCTCGAACTGATCGCGGTCCAGTACCTCCAGCTGGTGCTCGAACTCAGCCCGCTGGAGACCGGCCTGCGGATGCTGCCGCTGACCTTCGCCGCGATGACCGCGGGCGTCCTGGGCTCGGCGGTCCTGCGCCGCTTCGGCCCGCGCGCCATGGTGTCGTCCGGCTTCGCGCTGACCGCCTGCGCGGTGCTGATGCTCTGCGCGATGGGCCAGCAGGACAAGCCGTGGCTGCTCGGCCTCGGCTTCGTCCTGCTCGGCTTCGGCTTCCAGAGCACGCTGTTCGGGGCCTACGAGTCGATGCTCACGGAGGCGCCCGCGGACGACGCGGGGGGCGCGGCCGCGATCGGCGAGACCTCGTACCAGCTGGGCGCCGGCATGGGCATCGCGCTGCTCGGCTCCGTGATGAACGCGGCGTACGCGCCCGGTCTCGGCAATGTGCCGGGAGTCTCCGACGGCACGTCGACCGCCGCGGGGCACTCTCTGGGGGAGGCGTACCAGATCGCCGCGCGGCTCGGAGGCACGGCGGGGGACGCGCTGCGGGAGGCCGCGCGCGCCGCGTTCGTGCATGGTCTGCACGTCACGCTGGTCGTCAGTGCGGTGCTGCTGTTCGTGGGGGCCGTCGCCGCGCTGCGACTGCCCCGGCGGATGGAGTGCGAGGCGCCCGAGGCGCCCGAGGTTCCCGCGGCGGACGACGCGGACGTGGCGGCGCCGCGACGGGCCTCGTCACGGACTGAGTCCTCGGCGTCCTCGGCCGCGTGACCCGCGGTTCGGGGGGAGGCCCCCGAACCGCTCAGCTCTGATTGAAGAAACCATCCGCCGGTTCCTTGGTGTCACGTCCCGAGACGATCTGCGTGTCCGCGGGGCTCAGCAGGAACACCCGTGTGGCGACCCGGTCGATCGAACCCCGGAGCCCGAAGATCAGGCCCGCCGCGAAGTCCACCACGCGCTTGGCGTCGGACGCCTCCATCGACGTGAGGTTCATGATGACCGGAACCCCGTCCCGGAACATCTCTCCGATGCGCCGCGCGTCCCGGAAGCTGTCGGGGGTCACCGTGCCGATGCGGCGGCCCTTCTCCTGGGCCTCCTCGGAGGCGACCTTCACGCGCGGGTCCGTGACCCAGGCAGCATCGCCGGCGGCGGCCGGCTCGGGCCCCTCGTCGTAGTCGTCGTCGTAGTAACGCTCTTCATCGTTGTCGTCGACGAGGCCAAGCCAGGCACTCGCCTTGCGCACCGATCCCATGGACGCCTCCTCTCAGCGGTTCCTCTGCGTTCCGCATGTCGTGCATCCCCAATGTTCGTCCATGATGCAGATGTGACGCCAAGGGGATAGTCGCCGCGCGGGGGTTTCGTGACGGTACTGGTGCACAGTCTGCGTGACGTTGTCCCCCAGTTCCCAAGGGTTGTACGGGATACGGCTGCTGATGGTGAGTGAAATATGATTCTTCACGGCGTATGGGTGACCTTCGGTGCGTACGGGTGAACGGGAAGGTCGCGCAAGGGCTCGATACGATGGCGTCGTCGCGCGGTCGAGTTGACGGGCCGTCATTCGACGTACGGGGGAGTCTTCTTGTTCGGCATGGTTCGGCCCTGCTCTCATCGGCTCGGTGAGAGCCTCAGGAACCAGTGGATGGCCCACCTCTGCGGGCTCTGTCTGGCACTGCGCGGTGACCACGGGCAGTTCGCCCGCGTCGCCACCAACTACGACGGCCTGCTCATCTCGGTCCTGACGGAGGCTCAGAGCGAGCGGGTAGGCGCGGCCGGGGCGTGGCGGCGGCAGGCCGGGCCCTGTCCGCTGCGAGGCATGCGGGGCGCGTCCGTGGCGCAGGGCGAGGGTGCGCGGCTCGCCGCGGCCGTCTCCCTGGTGCTCGCCTCGGCGAAGGTGCGCGATCACGTCGACGACCGTGACGGCCTGTTCGCGCGCAGGCCGGTGGCCGCGGCCGCGCGGAAGGTCGCCGCGGGCTGGACAAGGGCCGGGGCCCGTACGGGATCTGACGTCGGGTTCGACACGGCGGTCCTGGTCGACGCCGTCGAGCGGCAGGCCGGGGTCGAGGCGCTGGCCGGGCCCGGCACCAGCGTGCTCGCCGTGACCGAGCCGACCGGGACCGCGACCGCCGCCGCCTTCGCACACACCGCGACGCTCGCCGGCCGGCCCGCGAACGCCGAACCGCTCGCCGAGGTCGGCCGGTTGTTCGGGCGGCTCGCACATCTGCTGGACGCCGTCGAGGACCGGGACGCCGATGCCGCCTCCGGCGCCTGGAACCCGCTCACCGCCACCGGCACCTCGCTCGCCGAGGCGCGGCGCCTCGCCGACGACGCCCTGCACGGCATCCGGCTCGCGCTCCGCGACGTCGACTTCGTGGACGGCAGGCTGGCGCACCTGCTGCTCGCGCACGAGCTGGGCCGCTCGGTGGACCGGGCGTTCGGGACCGGGGCGTGCGCCACCGCCCACGCGCACTCCGGGGCGGCGTCCACGCCGCAGCAGGGCGACGGTTCGGCGCCGCGGGCGCCGGACGGGCCGGGGGGCTCGGGTCCGTACGGATCTCGCCATCCCTACGGCGGTGGCGATCCTTACGGGGGTGGCGATCCCTACGGCGGCGGTGGTCCTGGCGGGCCGGGGGGCCCGGGTGGGCCCGGCGGCCTCGGGGGCGACCCGTTCGGGAAGTCGCCGAAGCCGGGGAAGCGGGGGCTGCTCGCCGGGTGCGCCGTCGCGGTCGGGCTGTGCTGCACCTGCAAGGTGTGCTGCGCCGAGGAGTACGAGGGGGCGTGGTCCCGGAAGAAGCGCGAGGGCTGCTGCCGGAACTGCGACGGACCCGACTGCTGCGATTGCTGTGACTGCTGTTCGTGCTGCGACTGCGGAGTCTGAGGTACCGGCTCTGGACGGGGCGTGGCGGTTGCGAAGAACTGAGGGAAGTCCGAAAGGCGCTCTTGTGCGTGGCAGTTGGACCGGCGAATACTCCCGTCAGCGATTGTCAGGAGCACGGCGGGTGTCCGGGATCCGGACAGCCGCCCACATCCTGACTGCGCCTCACGGGCCCCACCCCACGAGGGCCCCCGACTTCCCTACGGGAGGAACGAGCAGTGAGGATCAAGCGCAGTACCCCCCGCAGCGGCAGAACCAGATCGACCCGGCTGATCGCCGTCGGTTCCGGTCTGCTCGCCGTGGCAGCATTCGCGATACCCTCCGCCAACGCGTCCGACGCCTCGCAGACGTTCAGCGCCGCCGAACTCACCCAGACCCGTGACGCCGTCCGGTCCGCCGATGTCGCCGGCACCGCCTGGGCCGTCGACTCCAAGACCAAGCAGGTCGTCGTCACCGTCGACAGCACGGTCTCGCAGGCCGAGATCAACAAGATCGAGAAGGCGGCCGGCGACACCGCGGGCGCCCTCAAGGTCGAGCGCACGGCGGGCACCTTCAAGAAGCTGGTCTCCGGCGGCGACGCCATCTACGCGAGCAGCTGGCGCTGCTCACTCGGCTTCAACGTCCGCAACAGCGCCGGGGCCTACTACTTCCTGACCGCCGGGCACTGCACCGACGGCGCCGGGACCTGGTGGTCCAACTCCGGGCACACCACGACCATCGGCAGCACCACCGGGTCCAGCTTCCCCGGCAACGACTACGGCATCGTCAAGTACGCGAGCGGGGTCTCCACACCCCCCGGTACCGTCGGCAGCGTGGACATCACGCGCGCGGCCACGCCGTCCGTCGGCACCACCGTCACCCGGCGCGGCTCCACCACCGGCATCCACAGTGGCCGGGTCACCGCCCTCAACGCCACGGTGAACTACGGCGGTGGCGACATCGTCTCCGGCCTCATCCAGACCACGGTCTGCGCCGAGCCCGGCGACTCCGGCGGCCCGCTCTACGGCGGCTCCACCGCCTACGGCCTCACCTCCGGCGGCAGCGGCAACTGCTCCTCCGGCGGCACCACGTTCTTCCAGCCGGTGACCGAGGCCCTCAGCGCGTACGGCGTGAGCGTCTACTGATCCGACCGCTCCACCGCGGGTTACGTTCCGCAGTCGCAGCCAGCAGTGGGAGCCCCCGCCCGGCCATTTCGGCCCGGCGGGGGCTCTCCCTATGCGCCCCTTACGGCGTTACGGTCGAAGTACACGCCTTTTGCGCCCACTTCGGACCCTGGGGGACCGTGAGATGGTCGAGGAACTGGTGACGGCGGGAGTGGCCGTCGTATGTGCCGGCGGGGTCTACGTGATGTCCGCGGCGCGGGTCGTCAAACAGTACGAGCGCGGGGTGGTGTTCCGGCTCGGCCGGCTCACCCGGTCCGTGCGCGGCCCGGGGTTCACGATGATCGTGCCGTTCGTGGACCGGATCCGTAAGGTCAACATGCAGATCGTGACGATGCCGGTGCCCGCGCAGGACGGCATCACGCGGGACAACGTCACGGTGCGGGT
>NZ_JAOZYC010000189.1:0-44410 GCF_035798155.1 Streptomyces endophyticus
CGTCCACCCACTCGTCGCCCGACGCGTCGTCGTGCACGACGACACCCTTCGGGACGTACGGCGCCGAGTCCCGGTCGCCGCGCACCCACGCGAGGCCCGCCGCGTCCGTGACGCCGAGGTCGGCGCGCAGGTCCGCCTCGCCGAGCGCGATGCCGTGCACGGAGCGGTGCGCGGCGATGTCGTAGGCGTGCTCGACACCCGTCGCCGACTCCAACAGGGCGTACAGGGGCGGGACTTCGACCGCCCAGTCCTGTACGCGGGTCAGGTCCGCGGGGCCGCCCACCTTCGGCAGGCGCAGCGCGTCGAGGCCGGGGAGCGGGGTGAGGCGGCGCACCTCCTGCTCGGCGAGCGGCCCGTCCAGCGCATTGACGCGGACGTGCACCGGCACCTTGTGCTTGTCGGCGAGGAGTTCGACGGTGGCGTCGAGCGCGTACGCCTTGCGGTCGGGGGCGACCGCGTCCTCCAGGTCGACCAGGACCACATCGGCGCCCGAGCCGAGTGCCTTGGCGACGACGTCGGGGCGGTCCCCGGGCACGTACAGCCAGGTCAGGAACGTCTTTTCCAGTGACTCGGTCATACCGCACCAGCCTCCCGCAAGGACGCGACGGCCGCCTCCGACAGGCCGAGCCCTCCCAGGATCTCGTCGGTGTCCGAGCCGTGCGGGCGGCCCGTCCACCGGATGGCGCCGGGGGTCTCGGAGAGGCGGAAGAGGACGTTCTGCATCTTGACCGTGCCGAGGTCCGGGTCGGGGAGTTCGGTGATCGAGTCGAGGGCCCGGTACTGCTCGTCGGCCAGGACGTCGCGGATGTCGTAGACCGGAGCGATGGCGGCCTCCGCCTTCTCGAAGGCCGCGACCACCTCGTCGCGGGTGTGCGCGGCGATCCAGCCGCCGACCGCCGCGTCGAGCTCGTCGGCGTGGAGCGCGCGGCCCGCCCCCGTCGTGAACCACTCCTCGTCGATGAACTCGGGCCGTCCGACCAGGTGCATCACGCGCTCCGCGATCGACTGCGCGGACGTCGACACCGCGACCCACTTCTCGTCCCTGGTGCGGTACGTGTTGCGCGGCGCGTTGTTCGTCGAGCGGTTCCCCGTGCGCGGCTGGACGTAGCCGAGCTGGTCGTACCAGGTGGCCTGCGGGCCGAGGATCGCCAGCATCGGCTCGATGATCGCCATGTCGACGACCTGGCCGCGGCCCGTCGTGTCCCGGCCGCGCAGCGCCGCCATCACGGCGTACGACGTGGCGAGCGCGGCGATGGAGTCGGCGAGGCCGAACGGCGGGAGGGTCGGCGGCCCGTCCGGCTGGCCGGTGATCGCGGCGAAACCGCTCATCGCCTCCGCGAGCGTGCCGAATCCGGGGCGGTGGGCGTACGGGCCGAACTGGCCGAAGCCGGTGACACGGGCGAGGACCAGACGCGGGTTGGCGGCGCTCAGCTCGTCCCAGCCGAGGTGCCACTTCTCCAGGGTGCCGGGGCGGAAGTTCTCGACGACGACGTCCGACTCGGCGACCAGCTTGAGGAGGACCTCGCGGCCGCCGGGGGAGGAGAGGTCGAGGGTGAGGTTCTTCTTGTTGCGGCCGAGGGTCTTCCACCAGAGGCCGACGCCGTCCTTGGACGGGCCGTGGCCGCGGGAGGGGTCGGGCCTGCGCGGGTGCTCGACCTTGATGACCTCGGCGCCGAAGTCGCCGAGCATCGTGGCGCAGATCGGCCCCGCGAAGAGGGTGGCGAGATCGAGGACGCGCAGGCCGGTGAGCGGGCCCTGGGGCGTTTCGGAGGCGGTGTCGGTGGTGTCGGCGGGGGGTGTCATGCGCGGGCCTCCAGGGTGAGCCGGGCCAGTTCGTCGAAGCCGATGCCGTCGAAGCCGGCGACCGTGGTGGCGAGCCGGTTCTTCAGCGGGGCGGTCCAGCGGTCGCCGAGCGCGTCCGGGTGCCCGGCGAGCAGACCGGCGATCGAGCCGGCGGTCGCGCCGTTGGAGTCGGTGTCCCAGCCGCCGCTCACCGCGCGGCAGATGGAGCCCTCGAAGTCGCCCTCGGCGTGGGTGAGGGCGGCGGAGAGGAGGGCGGCGTTGGGCAGGACGTGGACCCAGTGGTGGTCGGCGTAGGCGGCGTGCAGCTCGTCGACCGCCGTGTCGAAGTCCGCGTGTCTTCCGGCCAGTTCGATGCCGAGGCGGACCGCCTGGGCGTAGCGGGAGTGCGGGGGGACGACGGTGAGGCCCGTACGGAGCGCCGTGTGTACGTCCACCGTGCCCGATGCTGCGGCGGCGATGGCGGCGGCCGTGAACATCGCGCCGTACACGCCGTTCGCGGTGTGGGTGAGAACGGCGTCCCGGTGGGCGAGACGGGCTGCGCGGGCCGGGTCCCCGGGGTTGATCCAGCCGAAGACGTCGGCGCGGATCTGGGCGCCGATCCATTCGCGGAAGGGGTTGCGGTACGTCGCCGTGTGCGGGGGTTCGAGGCCGGTGAGGAGGTTGCGGTAGGCGATGCGTTCGGCGGTGAAGGTGCGGCCCGCGGGGAGTTCGTCGAGCCAGAGCTTGGCGACGTCGGCGGTGGTGAAGTCGGTGCCGTGGCGCTGGATCAACAGCAGGGCGAGGAGGGGGTAGTTGAGGTCGTCGTCCTCCGGCATGCCGTCGATGTTCTCGGCGAGGGAGGTGGGGGCGCTGCGGCGGTTCCAGGGGTAGCGGGCTGCGATCTCCCGGTCTAGGCCGACCTCCGTGAACCAGCCGTTCAGCGGCCAGTTCCCGGTGGACCGGGCGATGGCGCGGATGCCTTCGAGGGGCAGCTTCTCCACGGGTTTGCCGAGGAGGCAGCCGGCGGCGCGGCCGAGCCAGGCGGCGTGCAGCCGGTCGACCGGGGAGTCCTCTTCCCCCGCCCCGCCCCTTCCCGAAAGTCCTGCCGGACGGGCCTCCTCAATCGCCGGAGGGGCTCCAAATGGAGCCCCTCCGGCGATTGAGGAGCGGGGTCCGGGGCGGAGCCCCGGTTTCGGGAAGGGGCGGGGTGGGGGAGAGTTCTTCGTCGCGGACTCGATGGCCGCCAGGTCGGTCGGCTCTCCCAAAGGGGACCGCATCGCGGCGAGTTCGTCGAGCAACTGCTCGGCCAGGGCGCGCAGTTCGGGTGACGCCGGGGCGGCGGAGGCGCCGGCCCGGTCCGGCGCCAGGTGGCCGCCTGCCGCCACCCAGCGGGACGCGACCGCGGAACCGTCCCGACCGTCCTGCGCCGCTTGGCGCAGTTCGTGGCCGATCAGATCCTCGGGCTGCACCCAGGTCAGTCGCAGTGTCACAGGGAATCGCCTCGCGAGGACGCGCCGCTCAGATCGTCCGACCCGCTTGTCCGGCCGGGGGGCCGGGGGTTGTCCCCCGGGAAGGCGCTGTACGGCCCCGCCACCGCCGCGAACGCGGCATCGTGGGCGCGGCGCCGGTCCAGGTCCTTCGCATACACCTCGCGCGTGACGCGCGCGAGCGAGGCCGCCGGGCCGTGCAGGTCCAGCTTGCTGGCCCGCGCGATCTCGGCGCTCCACTCCTTGGGCACGGCCCCCTCCCCGTACAGCGCGCCGACGATCGCCCCGCTCATCGTGGCGATCGAGTCGCAGTCGCGGCCGTAGTTGACCGAGCCGAGCACGGTGTGCCGGAAGTCGCCGCGGCCGACCAGCAGCATGCCGAGGGCGACCGGGAGTTCCTCGATGGCGTGCAGGCGGGAGGGGCGGCGGGCGCCGAGTGACGGCTTGCGGTAGTCGGGGCCGACCGTGTCGAAGGGGGCGACCGCCTCGCGCAGCGGCTTCAGCGCGTCCTCGAAGTCGTCGTGGCGGGACGCCACTTCGCAGACCGCCTCGATCGCCGAGCGGGTGCCGTCCTTGGCGAGCGCGAGGGCGTCCTCGACGACGGACTCGGGCGTCGCGCCCGGCTTGTACGCGGCCGCGACCGCCGCCGCGAAGACGCCCGCCGCCTCCCGGCCGTACGAGGACTGGTGGGCGCCTGCCACATCGAGCGCCTCTTCGTACGCCTTCAGCGGGTTGCCCGCGTTGACCGCGCCGACGGGGGCCATGTACATCGCCGCGCCACAGTTCACGATGTTGCCGGCGCCCGCCTCGCGCGGGTCGATGTGACCGTAGTGGATCCGGGCCACGATCCACTTCTCGGCGAGGAAGATCCGCTGGAGGGGGAGGGCCTCGGCCTCGAGTTCCGGGATCCAGCGGGGAGTCGTCATCAGGTCGGGGACCAGGTGGTCGGCGACCGCGTACGCGTCCAGGTGGTCGCGGACCTTGTCGTAGACCCGGATCAGGGCGTGGGTCATGAGGGTGTCGTCCGTTACGTGGCCGTCGCCCTTGTGGTACGGCGCGATGGGCCGCGCCGTCTTCCAGTCGTCCTTGTAGAACGGCTCCACGATGCCGCGCACCCGGCCGCCGTGCCGCTCCGCGATGGCCTCCGGCGTCCAGCCCTCGACCGGGCCGCCGAGCGCGTCGCCCACGGCCGCGCCGACCAGGGCGCCGGTGGTGCGGTCTTCCAAGCTCATGGTGAAGTTCCTTCCGCTGCAAGGGAGTTCGAGGTGGCGCGGGCGAGCCGGCCGGCCAGGGTGGACAGCTCGGTTCCCGCGAGTTGCGGCAGCGCGCAGCCCGCGAGGATGTCGCAGGCGTCCCGCCAGGTGTGCGGCAGCGCCTCCGCGCCGCCGATGGCGCCGGTGAGGGCGCCGGTCAGGGCGGGCGCCGAGTCCGCGACGCGGGACAGGCAGGCCGCGGTGGGTACGGCCTCGGTGACCGATCCCGCGGCCGCCGTCGCCACGGCGAGTGCCACCGGGACGGTCTCTGCCGCCGCGATGCCGTAGCTGTAGACGTGGTCGACGATCTCGTGTTCCAGGACGGGTACGAGGGCGAACGCGTTGCCGGGGAGGCCGGGTCTGGCCGCCGCCGTGGCGCGGCCCAGCTCCACCGCGCGGTGCGCGTTGCGGTGGATCTCGGTGCCGGCCGGGAGTTGGGCGAGCGCCGCGTCCACGCAGGCGTCGACGTCCGCGCCGCCGAGCGCGGTCGCGACGGCCGCGGCCATCGCGCGGGCGCCGTGCACGCCGTCGCCGTCCTGGGTGTAGCGGGCGTCGAACTCGGCGAGTTCCGCGGCGAGTTCGGGCTCGCCCGGGTGGACGACCGCGAGGACCGCGGCGCGGACGCAGGCCGCGTCGTCGAAGTAGTGCGGGTTGTCGTGTCCTGTGGCGGGTGGGCGCAGGCCCGCCGCCAGGTTGCCGAGGCCGGCGCGGACCGAGATGCGGGCGCGCAGGGGGATGTCGGCGGACTCGATCTCGTCGGCGCGGGCCGCGGCCGCGGCGATCTCGTCGGCGAGGGTGTTCCAGGCGAGGGAGAGGGAGGAGCGGACGCGGTGGTCGGGTGGGAGGTCGCCGAGGCCGTCGGCGTGGGCGGAGAGGACGGCGAATGCGGTGAACGCGGCCCATTCCGCGTCGTCCGAGGGGCCCAGGCGGAGGGGTTCCGGGGGTTGGTTCAGGGCGATGGGGACGGGGAGGGTGGTGGTGGCGTTCTGCTCCGCGAAGGTGTCGAGTTCGCGGGTGAGGCGGCGGGTCCAGTCCGGTAGACGCGCCGCGCGGTGTCGTCCCGACGGCCAGCCGGCGGCGTCCCCTGCGGCGATCCCCAGGAGCAGGCCTTCGATGCGGTTGATGTTCGTGGAGGCGGATGTGGTTGCGCCCCTGGGGCTCTGCCCCAGACCCCGCTGCTCAATCGCCGCAGGGGCTTGATTGTCCGGACCTGCGCTTGAGTGCGCCACAGGGGCTTGATTGTCCGGACCTGCGCTTGAGTGCGCCGCAGGGGCTTGAATGGCGCGGTCCGGGTCGGTAAATCCAGCCCCGCCGGCGTTTGAGGCGCGGGGTCCGGGGCGGAGCCCCGTGGCGTGATCGGGATTCATGCCACCGCCCCCGTCCGGTCCGGTGGCGGAGGTGTCAGGCGGTCCGCGACGTCGAGGACGTGGCGGCCCGCCATTGACGGGAGGCAGCTGCCCCGGACGGGGCCGATGGCCGAGGCCCACGCCGGGGGGATCGCCGACGCGCCGCCGAGGGCACCGGCAAGCGCGCCCGCCACCGCCGCCGTCGTGTCCGCGTCGCGGCCCATGTTGACCGCCGTGAGGACCGATTCGCGGAAGTCGCCGCGGGCCACCGCGAACGCGCCGAAGGCGAGGCCGACCGCCTCGGGGGCGAGGTCCGTCCACGGGTAGCCGCCGATGACGACGGCCTTGCGGACCGCCCGCTCCATCGACAACTGCGTGCCGTCCGGGTCACGGCGGGCCCGCCGCGCCGTCGCGACCGCGCGGTGCAGGGAGCGCGCCGTCCACGAGTCCTCCGGGACGACCGAGAGCGCCGCCTGGACCACCGCGTCCGGGCTGTGGCTGACCATCGCCGCCGCGACCCCCGCCGCGACCGCCCGGCCGCCGTGGATGCCCTCCCCGTCGTGCGACACCGTGCCGTCGATCGCCACCAGGCGGGCCGCCTCGGCTGGGCGGCCCGCCGCGTACACCCCGAAGGGCGCCGCGCGCATCGCGAGGCCGTCGCTCCAGGCGTGCCGGTGCTGGGCGGAGATGGGGGCGGCGAGGCCCCTGCGGAGGTTTTCGAGCGTGCCGCGTTCGCTGAAACCGGCACCCTTGAAGGGGCCCTCGTCGCGGTCCGCGATCCACGTGTGCCAGGCCCTCTCGACGTGCCCGATGGTGAGGCCCGCGCCGTGCTCGGCGAGGAGGAGGCCCGAGAAGATCGCGTACTCGGTGTCGTCCGTGCCCGCCGGGTCGTCGGAGACGAAGCCCTCGATGCGGCCCCAGCGTTCGCGGATCTGGGACGGCTTCATGTTCTCCGCGGGCGCGCCGAGCGCGTCCCCGACGGCGAGCCCGAGGAGCGCCCCGCGGGCGCGGTCCCGCAGGGAGATCGCGGCCGCGGGGGGCGGGTGCGGAACGGTACGGAGTCTGCGTGACTGTGCCGGTCCTCCCGAGGGAGGGTCCGGTTCGACGCTGACGCTCATGGTGTGTTCGTGCTCATCTCTGGGGTTGTGCTGGTCGTACGCGGTGGGGCGGCTCAGCGTTGGTAGCGGTTCAGGATCAGATTGCCGTCGTCGGCCAGTCGTTTGCGCAGCTCTGTTACGCCGAACGCGCCGTTGTAGTACTCCTGGAAGGCCGGAGTGGCGATCTTGTCCTTCCATTCGGCGTAGCCCCGCACCCCGAGCACCGGGGACGGGCGCAGCGAGGCGGCCAGCTCCGAGCCGGTCCGCCAGCCGTACTTCTCGGTGGTCAGGGACGGGTCCTTGAGAGCCTCGCGGCTGGTGGGCAACAGCCAGTCGCCGCGCGCCAGTTGGACCTGGTGGTCGGCCCGCGTGAGGTAGGCGATGAACTGCGCCGCCGCCTTCTTGTGCCCGCTGTCCTCGGAGACGGACAGGGTCTGCGGGGCGACGCCCTGGGCAAGGCCGCCCGAGCCCTCGGGCATCGGCAGGACGGTCCAGTCGAAGCCCTTGGGGGCCTGCTGCTTGACCTGCTGTCGGAACGAGAAGTTGAGCGGCAGCATCGCGTACTTGCCCGCGAAGAAGCCGGGCAGCGTGTCCGAACCGGCCATGCCGAGCGCCGATTTCGGTGCGGTGTGCGCCTTGTCGACCTGCCGGTTGATCAGCCGGGCGACGGCCGAGTCGGCGGCGTCGTAGCGGATCTCGTTCTTGCCGTCCTCGCCCTTGTAGAAGATCTTGCCGCCGGTGGACTGCGCGAGGTTCACGGACTGGGTGACGGGCTCCTTCATCGACCAGGCGACGCCGTACCGCTCGGGCCTGCCGTCGCCGTTCTTGTCGTGCGTGAGCTTCTTGCTCGCCTTCTCGAACTCGGCCCAGGTCCACGGGTGTTGGACTGTGGGTGTGCGTACGCCCGACTGCTTCAGGAGCTTGTTGTTGACGACGAGTACGCGCGGCTCCTGGAGGAACGGGATGCCGTAGATCTTCTTCCCGTACGTCGTCGTGGCCCAGGACGCCTTCGGGATGTCCGCGCGCAGCGACTTCGGCAGGTAGGGGCTCAGGTCGGCGAGGTAGCCGCCGTGCCCGAAGTCGGTGAGGTCGGAGGCGTCGTCGTGGAAGATGTCCGGCGCCTTGCCGCCCTCGAAGGAGGTCAGCAGCTGGTCGTGGATGCTGTCCCAGACGCCCTGGACGTATCGGACCTTGACCTTGGAGTGGGTGTCGTTCCACCTCTTGACCAGGGCCTTGTTCGCCTCGATCGACTCCTTCTGCCAGGCGAGGCTGAGGAATTCGAGGGTGACCGTGCCGTCCGCCGACTCGGAGTCCGAGCCCGACCCGGAGCAGCCGGCGACCAGGGCGAGCGAGAGGGTGGCGGCGGCCGCCGCGAGGATCCTGCGCATCAGCCCTTCACCGCCCCGCTGAGCATGCCGCCGACGAGCCGCCGCTGGAGCAGCGCGAAGAAGACGAGGCTGGGGATCGTGGCGAGGACCGAGGCCGCGGCGAGCGGCCCGAGGTCCGCGACGCCCTCGGCGCCGAGGAAGCGGGTGAGGATGACCGACATCGTCTGGTTCTCCGGGGACTTGAGGAGGACGAGGGCGAAGAAGAACTCGTTCCAGGCGGTCACGAAGCTGAACATCAGCGTGGCCACCAGGCCGGGAGTGAGGAGCGGAAGGACCACGCTGGTCAGCGTGCGCAGCCGGCCCGCGCCGTCCACCGCCGCGGCCTCCTCAAGGGAGCGCGGCACCGACTTCACGTAGCCCTGGAGCATCCAGAGCGAGAAGGGCAGGTTCCAGACGACGTAGACGATGATCAGGCCGAAGAGGCTGTCGATCATCCGCAGGTTCTTCAGGACCAGGAACAGCGGGATGATGATCAGCACGAACGGGAACATCTGGCTGACCAGGATCCAGCCCGTGCCCGCCTGGCTGACGCGGGTCTTGTACCGGACCATGACGTACGAGGCCGGGACCGCGATCGCCACCGAGATCACGGAGGCGCTGACCGCGACGATCAGGCTGTTGAGCGCCGAGTGGAGCAGCGGCTGCGCGTCGAACGCGGCGCGGTAGTTGTCCAGGCTCGGATGCCGCGGCAGCCAGCTCGGGTCGATCGCGCCCAGCTCCTGCGGGGACTTGAAGGACGTCGAGATCAGCCACAGGAACGGGAAGGCCAGGAAGACCATGTAGCAGAGCAGCGCCGCGTACTGTCCGGCGCGGCCCGCGACCCGGGGGAGTGTCGTACTCGCGCTCATGCCGCCGCCTCCACGTCTTCCCTGAGCTTCTTACGGAGGAACAGCGTCAGCAGGATCGCGATCACCGCGACCATCGCCAGGCCCATCGCGGCCGCGTATCCGAACTGCCCGTATTTGAAGGCCTCTTCGTACGCGAACAGCATCGGGAGGCGGGTCTGTCCGCCGGGCCCGCCCTGCGTCAGTACGTAGACCAGGCCGAACGAGTTGAAGTTCCAGATGAAGTTGAGCGCTGTGATGGCGATGACCACCGGCTTCAGGGCCGGCCAGGTCACGGCCGTGAAGCGGCGCCACATTCCCGCGCCGTCCAGCTGCGCGGCCTCCCGCAGCTCGACCGGCACGTTCTGGAGCCCGGCCAGGAGCACCACCGTCGTCTGCGGCATGCCCGCCCACACGCCCACCACGATCACGGCGGGCAGCGCGTACGACAGGTCCGCGAGCCAGTCGACGTTCTCGTGGATGATCCCCAGCTGGGTCAGCGTCTTGTTCAGGACGCCCGCGTCCGAGTGGTAGACGAGCCGCCACATGATGCCGACGACGACCTCCGGCATCGCCCACGGGACGAGCGCCAGGGTGCGGGCCAGCCAGCGGAAGCGCAGATTCTGGTTGAGCAGCAGCGCGAGGCCGAGCGCCAGCACGAACTGCAGCGCCGTCACCGACACCGCCCACACCAGGCCGATCCGGAACGACTCCCAGAACAACGAGTCGTGGCGCAGGTCGAGGAAGTTGTCCAGGCCGACGAACCGGGTGGGGGAGGTCCGTCCCGCCTGAGAGTCGGTGAACGCGAGCGACAGGCCGTACAGGAGCGGGACCACGCTGAGTATCAGAATCGGGATCAGCGCGGGCATCAGCAGGAACCACGCGCCCCGGTCGAGGCCGAGCGCTCGCTTGCGCTGACCCGGCGTACGGGGTGGTGGTGTGCCGCGGCTGCCGGGGACGGCGCTGTCCCGTGGCGCGGTGAGACTCATGGGAATCCTCGGTGTCTCAACTGTCGGACGCCGCCCGGCCCGTGGAGGCGCGGACGACGAGGCGGGGAGGGGCGGTGGTGGTGCGGGGGGTGGGGTTCTCGGAGGTGCTTCCGGGTGCTTCCGGGGTGTCCAGGCGTTGCAGCAGCAGTTCGGCCGCGCGCCGCCCGCGCTCGGTGGAGCCCAGGTCGACGCTGGTCAGCGGGGGCCAGCCGGCCTGCGCGAGCACGCTGTCGTCCATCCCCGCGACCGCGACGTCCTCGGGTATCCGCAGGCCACGGGCGTGCAGGGCGCGGGCGGCGCCGAGCGCCAGCTGGTCGTTGGCGCCGAACACCGCGTCCGGCTTCAGGTCGAGGAGCGACTCGGCGGCCGCGGCCCCGGACTCGATGCCGAAGTCCGTGTGCACGACGAGCTCCGGGTCGTATACGAGGCCGCAGTCCGCGAGGGCCTTGCGGAAGCCCTCGCCGCGCTTGTGCCCGGGGACGGTGTCGGCGGGGCCGTTGACGAAGGCGATGCGGCGCCGGCCCGTCTCGTACAGATGGCGCACGGCGAGCGCGACGCCCTCGACGGAGTCGGCGCGCACGCTGTCGACCGGGACGCCGCTGGGCAGCGAGCCGATGACGACGACCGGGCCCGAGGCCGAGCGCAGCGCGTCCACATGGGCGTCCGTGATGCGGATGGGGCACAGGATGAGGCCGTCGCTGGTGCGGTCGCCGAGGCTGTGCAGCACGGCGAGCTCGTCCTCGGCGACGGCGTCCGTGGAGTGCAGGAGGAGGCGGTACCCGGCGGCCTTCGCGACGGACTGGATGGCGCGGACCATCGCCACGTAGACCGGGTTGCCGATGTCGGGCATCGCGAAGGTGAGCTGGCGGGTGCGGCCGTCCTTGAGGGAGCGGGCCACCGCGTTGGGTACGTAGCCGAGTTCGGCGGCGGCGCGCTCGACCTTGTCGACGGTGGCGGGGCGGGCCCCGATCCCGTTGAGCACACGGGAGACGGACGCGATGGAGACACCCGCGCGCTCGGCGATGGAGATGATCGTCGGCTGACCGCCACCGGTCGCCGCCGCCTGCGTCGTTCCCTTCGGCACCGCGCCTGCCCCCTTCGCCGTCATGCTGTAAACGTTTCCCGCTTCTGAAAACGTTTACGGATGTTGCGTCCTTGTTTCCCTGCCCGTCAACGCACCGATCATGTGATCCACCTCACGGGTGAGTCCGGGAAGGTGGAGGTCAGCGTGTTGCGCAGGGCGCAAAACCGCAGGTAAGTACGGCCTTCCTTGCTGGCAGGGCCGATTTTTCGCGCGTACTTTCGGATGCGTAGAAGCAGCAGTCACAGGGGATCGGGGTTCACGAGCATGACCATCATCGAGACCGGGGCGGCACTGCACGACGCCCACCGGGACAACCACACGCACCGTGACGTCAACGGTGGCTGGCTGCGCCCCGCGGTCTTCGGCGCGATGGACGGGCTCGTCTCCAACTTCGCGCTCATGGCCGGTGTCGCGGGCGGCGCCGCCTCGCAGCAGACGATCGTCATCACCGGCCTGTCGGGCCTCGCCGCCGGAGCCTTCTCCATGGCCGCGGGCGAGTACACCTCCGTGGCCTCCCAGCGTGAGCTGGTCGAGGCCGAACTCGACGTCGAGCGCCGTGAGTTGAGGAAGCATCCGGCCGACGAGGAGAAGGAGCTCGCCGAGCTGTACGTCTCCCGTGGCGTCGAGCCCGAGCTCGCGCACGAGGTGGCCAAGCAGCTGTCGCGGGACCCCGAGCAGGCCCTGGAGATACATGCGCGCGAGGAGCTGGGCATCGACCCCGGCGACCTGCCCTCGCCGATGGTCGCCGCCGTCTCGTCCTTCGGGGCGTTCGCGCTCGGCGCTCTGATCCCGGTGCTGCCCTATCTGCTCGGGGCGAGCGCGCTGTGGCCCGCCGTGCTGCTCGCGCTCGTCGGGCTCTTCGCGTGCGGTGCGGTCGTGGCCAAGGTGACGGCGCGTTCCTGGTGGTTCAGCGGACTGCGGCAGTTGGCCCTCGGTGGTGCCGCGGCGGGTGTGACGTATCTCCTGGGAAGCGTCTTCGGGACTTTTGCTGGTTGACGGGTCGGGGCCGTGGCCTGAAGATGCCTATACAGCGTCTTGCATAAGTAGTCGTTACCGCGCGGTTTCGATTACTTGACGACGGGGCATGAGCCGTAAGCGCTGGGGGCAATGAGGCCCGCGGCGCACGCCAGCACCACCCCGGCCCTCGGTCATCGATCTGCCCGGCGAGGCCTCTTCCGCCGCCACCCGCGGTGTCCGCATGATGGAACGCAGTATCCGGTTACCGAGAATCGCTCCATCATGTAACCTGCACGAAATTTTTTGAGCTGCACTTCTCCGCAGAGGGCCAACGTCGTCCCTCGGCACGTTCCTTGCCACGACGACGACGGGAGAGCCGATGCGTACCTCGCGCCAGCCGTCCCAGCATTCCAACAGCGCTCAGGCTTGGGCGCACATGGATGCTCGCCCTGCTGCCCAGGGCCTGTACGACCCGCGTAACGAGCACGACGCCTGTGGCGTCGGGTTCGTGGCCACCCTCACCGGCGAGGCGAGCCACACGCTGGTCGAGCAGGCGCTGACCGTTCTGCGAAACCTGGAACACCGCGGTGCCACCGGCTCCGAACCCGACTCGGGTGACGGCGCGGGCATCCTGTCCCAGGTTCCGGACGCCTTCCTGCGCGAGGTGGTCGACTTCGACCTCCCCGAGGCCGGTGCGTACGCCGTCGGTATCGCCTTCCTGCCCGAGGAGGGCACCGAGGAGTTCGTCTCGAATATCGAGACGATCGCCGCCGAAGAGGGCCTGAACGTCCTCGGCTGGCGCGAGGTCCCGGTCGCCCCGCAACTGCTCGGCGCCACCGCCCGCTCGACGATGCCGGCGTTCCGCCAGGTCTTCGTCGCGGACGGTGTCAACAAGGACATCGCGCTCGACCGCAAGGCGTTCGTGCTGCGCAAGCGCGCCGAGCGCGAGGCCGACGTGTACTTCCCGTCGCTCTCCGCGCGCACGATCGTCTACAAGGGCATGCTGACCACCGGCCAGCTGGAGCCCTTCTTCCCGGACCTGTCCGACCGCCGCTTCGCATCCGCGATCGCGCTCGTGCACTCCCGGTTCTCCACGAACACGTTCCCGTCGTGGCCGCTCGCGCACCCGTACCGCTTCGTCGCGCACAACGGTGAGATCAACACCGTCAAGGGCAACCGCAACTGGATGCGCGCCCGTGAGTCGCAGCTCGGCTCCGACCTGTTCGGTTCGTCCCAGGAGACGCTGGAGCGGATCTTCCCGGTCTGTACGCCGGACGCCTCCGACTCGGCGTCCTTCGACGAGGTCCTCGAACTGCTGCACCTCGGTGGCCGTTCGCTGCCGCACAGCGTCCTGATGATGATCCCGGAGGCCTGGGAGAACCACGCCTCCATGGCCCCGGCCAGGCGCGCCTTCTACCAGTACCACTCCAACCTGATGGAGCCCTGGGACGGCCCGGCCTGCGTCACCTTCACCGACGGCACCCAGGTCGGCGCCGTTCTCGACCGCAACGGTCTGCGCCCCGGCCGCTACTGGGTCACCGACGACGGCCTTGTCGTCCTCGGCTCCGAGGTCGGTGTCCTCGACATCGACCCGGCCAAGGTCGTCAAGAAGGGCCGGCTGCAGCCCGGCCGGATGTTCCTCGTGGACACCGCCGAGCACCGCATCATCGAGGACGACGAGATCAAGGACGCTCTCGCCTCCGAGCACCCCTACGAGGAGTGGCTCGAGGCCGGCGAGATCGAGCTCTCCGACCTCCCCGAGCGCGAGCACATCGTGCACACGCACGCCTCCGTCACGCGCCGCCAGCAGACCTTCGGCTACACCGAGGAAGAGCTGCGCATCCTCGTCGCGCCGATGGCCAAGGCCGGCGCCGAGCCGATCGGCTCGATGGGCACCGACACCCCGATCGCGGCGCTCTCCGCCCGCCCGCGGCTGCTCTTCGACTACTTCACGCAGCTGTTCGCGCAGGTCACGAACCCGCCGCTGGACGCCATCCGCGAGGAGCTCGTCACCTCGCTGCGCTCCCCGCTGGGCCCCGGCAGCAACCTCCTGGAGCCCACGGCCGCCACGTGCCGCGCGGTCACCCTGCCCTTCCCGGTGATCGACAACGATGAGCTCGCCAAGCTCATCCACATCAACGCCGACGGCGACATGCCCGGCATGAAGGCCGTGACCCTGTCCGGCCTGTACCGGGTGCACGGCGGCGGCGACTCGCTCGCCGCCCGGATCGACGAGATCTGCGCCGAGGCCGACGCCGCCCTCGAGGCCGGCGCCCACCTGATCGTGCTCTCCGACCGGCACTCGGACGCCGAGCACGCGCCGATCCCCTCGCTGCTGCTCACGGCCGCCGTTCACCACCACCTCATCCGTACGAAGAAGCGCACCCAGGTGGGCCTCCTCGTCGAGGCCGGTGACGTGCGCGAGGTCCACCACGTGGCCCTGCTCATCGGTTTCGGTGCCGCGGCCGTCAACCCGTACCTCGCCATGGAGTCGGTCGAGGACCTGGTCCGCGCCGGCACCTTCCTCGCGGACATAGAGGCCGAGGACGCGATCAGGAACCTGATCTACGCGCTCGGCAAGGGCGTCCTCAAGGTCATGTCCAAGATGGGCATCTCGACTGTCGCCTCCTACCGGGGCGCGCAGGTCTTCGAGGCCGTCGGCCTCGACGAGGCCTTCGTCGAGAAGTACTTCAACGGCACCGCCACCAAGATCGGCGGCGCCGACCTGCGCGTCGTCGCCGACGAGGTCGCCGCCCGGCACGCCAAGGCGTACCCCGCCTCCGGCATCGCGCCCGCGCACCGCGCGCTCGACATCGGCGGCGAGTACCAGTGGCGCCGCGAGGGCGAGCCGCACCTGTTCGACCCGGAGACGGTGTTCCGACTCCAGCACGCGACCCGTTCGCGCAGCTACGACATCTTCAAGAAGTACACGGACCGCGTGAACGAGCAGTCCGAGCGGCTCATGACGCTGCGCGGCCTGTTCGGCTTCAAGGCGGAGGGCCGCGAGCCGATCTCCATCGACGAGGTCGAGCCGGTTTCCGAGATCGTCAAGCGGTTCTCGACCGGCGCCATGTCGTACGGCTCCATCTCGATGGAGGCGCACGAGACTCTCGCCATCGCCATGAACCAGCTGGGCGGCAAGTCCAACACCGGTGAGGGCGGCGAGGACGCGGAGCGCCTGTACGACCCGGCGCGCCGCTCGTCGATCAAGCAGGTGGCCTCCGGCCGCTTCGGCGTGACCAGCGAGTACCTCGTCAACTCCGACGACATCCAGATCAAGATGGCGCAGGGCGCCAAGCCCGGCGAGGGCGGCCAGCTGCCCGGCCACAAGGTCTACCCGTGGGTCGCCAAGACGCGTCACTCGACGCCGGGCGTGGGCCTGATCTCCCCGCCGCCGCACCACGACATCTACTCCATCGAGGACCTGGCTCAGCTGATCCACGACCTCAAGAACGCCAACCCGCAGGCCCGCATCCACGTGAAGCTGGTCTCCGAGGTCGGCGTGGGTACGGTCGCGGCCGGTGTGTCCAAGGCGCACGCGGACGTCGTCCTGATCTCGGGTCACGACGGCGGCACGGGCGCCTCGCCGCTCACCTCGCTCAAGCACGCCGGTGGCCCCTGGGAGCTCGGCCTCGCCGAGACCCAGCAGACGCTGCTGCTCAACGGCCTGCGCGACCGCATCGTCGTGCAGACCGACGGTCAGCTGAAGACCGGCCGCGATGTGCTGATCGCCGCGCTGCTCGGCGCCGAGGAGTTCGGTTTCGCGACCGCGCCGCTCGTCGTCTCCGGCTGCGTCATGATGCGCGTCTGCCACCTGGACACCTGCCCGGTCGGCATCGCCACGCAGAACCCGACGCTGCGCGAGCGGTTCTCCGGCAAGGCCGAGTACATCGTCAACTTCTTCCAGTTCATCGCCGAAGAGGTCCGCGAGCTGCTCGCCGAGATGGGCTTCCGCTCCATCGAGGAGGCCGTCGGCCACGCCGAACTCCTCGACACCGACCGGGCCGTGAACCACTGGAAGGCGCAGGGCCTCGACCTGGAGCCGCTGTTCCACGTGCCGGACCTGCCCGAGGGCGCCGTCCGGCACCGGATGATCGAGCAGGACCACGGCCTGGAGAAGGCGCTCGACAACGAGCTGATCAAGCTCGCCGCCGACGCCCTCGCCGCGAACGACCAGACGGACGCGCAGCCGGTCCGCGCCCAGGTCGCCATCCGCAACATCAACCGCACGGTCGGCACCATGCTCGGCCACGAGGTGACGAAGAAGTTCGGTGGCGCGGGTCTGCCCGACGACACCATCGACATCACCTTCACGGGTTCGGCGGGCCAGTCCTTCGGCGCGTTCGTGCCGCGCGGTGTGACGCTGCGCCTGGAGGGCGACGCCAACGACTACGTCGGCAAGGGCCTCTCCGGCGGCCGCGTCATCGTCCGCCCGGACCGCGGCGCCGACCACCTCGCCGAGTACTCGACGATCGCCGGCAACACCATCGCGTACGGCGCGACGGGCGGCGAGCTGTTCCTGCGCGGCCGCACCGGCGAGCGCTTCTGCGTCCGCAACTCCGGTGCCACGGTCGTCTCGGAGGGCGTGGGCGATCACGGCTGCGAGTACATGACCGGCGGTCACGCGGTGGTCCTCGGCGAGACGGGCCGCAACTTCGCGGCCGGTATGTCGGGCGGCATCGCGTACGTCATCGACCTGAACCTCGATCACGTGAACGCCGGAAACGCCTCGGCGGTCGACGTCCTCGACGACACCGACAAGCAGTGGCTGCACGACGTGGTGCGCCGCCACGCCGAGGAGACCGGCTCGACGGTGGCCGAGAAGCTCCTCGCCGAGTGGTCCACCGCTGTGGAGCGCTTCACGAAGATCATCCCCAGCACGTACAAGGCAGTGCTCGCCGCCAAGGACGCCGCCGAGCGAGACGGTCTCTCGGAGACCGAGATCACCGAGAAGATGATGGAGGCGGCGACCAATGGCTGATCCCAAGGGCTTTCTCAACCATGGCCGCGAAGTCGCGCAGACCCGCCCGGTCGACGAGCGCGTCAAGGACTGGAACGAGGTCTACGTTCCCGGCTCCCTGCTGCCCATCATCAGCAAGCAGGCGTCCCGCTGCATGGACTGCGGCATCCCGTTCTGCCACAACGGCTGCCCGCTGGGGAACCTGATCCCCGAGTGGAACGACTACGCGTACCGCGAGGACTGGTCGGCCGCGCAGGAGCGCCTGCACGCGACGAACAACTTCCCTGAATTCACTGGGCGGTTGTGCCCGGCTCCGTGCGAGTCGGCGTGTGTGCTCGGCATCAACCAGCCGGCCGTGACCATCAAGAACGTCGAGGTCTCGATCATCGACCAGGCGTGGGACCGGGGCGATGTCGCCCCGCAGATCCCCGAGCGCCTGTCGGGCAAGACCGTCGCCGTCATCGGCTCGGGCCCGGCCGGTCTGGCCGCCGCCCAGCAGCTGACGCGGGCCGGTCACACGGTCGCCGTCTACGAGCGCGCCGACCGCATCGGCGGCCTGCTCCGCTACGGCATCCCCGAGTTCAAGATGGAGAAGCGCCACATCAACCGCCGCATCGAGCAGATGCGCGCGGAGGGCACCAAGTTCCGCACCGGTGTCGAGGTCGGCCGCGACATCGACGCCGCGGGCCTGCGCAAGCGCTACGACGCCGTGGTCGTGGCGGCGGGCGCGACCGTGTCGCGTGATCTCCCGGTTCCCGGCCGTGAGTTGAACGGCATCCACTACGCGATGGAGTACCTGCCCCTCTCCAACAAGGTGCAGGAGGGCGACTACGTCCAGCCGCCCATCACCGCCGAGGGCAAGCACGTCGTCGTGATCGGTGGCGGTGACACCGGCGCCGACTGCGTGGGCACCGCCCACCGCCAGGGCGCCGCCTCGGTGACGCAGCTGGAGATCATGCCGCAGCCCAACGAGGAGCGGAACACGACCACGCAGCCGTGGCCGACGTTCCCGATGCTCTACAAGGTCACCTCGGCCCACGAGGAGGGCGGCGAGCGCATCTACTCGGCGGGCACCACCCACTTCGAGGGTGACGAGGACGGCAACGTCCAGTGGCTGCACCTCGCCGAGGTCGAGTTCGTCGACGGCAAGCTCGTCAACAAGCCCGGCACCGAGCGCAAGATCCCGGCGCAGCTGGTCACCCTCGCGATGGGCTTCACGGGCACGGACCAGGAGAACGGTCTGGTCTCGCAGTTCGGCCTCGACCTCGACGCGCGCGGCAACGTCGACCGTGACGCCGAGTTCCAGACCAACGTCCCCGGCGTGTTCGTCGCCGGTGACGCGGGCCGCGGCCAGTCCCTCATCGTGTGGGCCATCGCGGAGGGCCGCTCGGCCGCCCGCGGCGTGGACCGCTTCCTGACCGGGGTGTCGGAGCTGCATGCCCCGATCCGTCCCACGGACCGCTCGCTGACCGTATGACCCGCACGGCCTGACAGGCCGTCAACACACGTCCCGTACAACGGCGTACGGAACTGAGCGCGACGCTCGCCCTACAGTCCCCGACCGGACGCTGGG
Organism: Streptomyces endophyticus; assembly: GCF_035798155.1. Lineage (NCBI taxonomy): Bacteria > Bacillati > Actinomycetota > Actinomycetes > Kitasatosporales > Streptomycetaceae > Streptomyces > Streptomyces endophyticus. The sequence goes on from NZ_JAOZYC010000189.1 coordinate 18,741, forward strand.
CGGGCGTCGCGGTGCGTTCGGCCGTCCACCCGTTCAGCCCGCGATGCGGAACGTCTCCCCGTACACCTTCCACGTCAGCGGCGTCTTCAGGGACAGGTTGCCGTCGTAGAGGAACTGGCGCTGCGCCGTGTCGATGCGGGTCGTGTCGCGGTCGGGGTTCTTGGCCTTCATGGCCCTGCGGCGCTGGTCCAGGAAGATGTCCAGGTACGCCTTCTCGCGGCCGCCCTGGGACGGGGTGTCGGCCTCCTTGAGGGCGGCCTCGCGCAGGCCGTAGAAGCCGTGCGGTCCGGTGCCGGGGCCGTGCAGGACCATCGCGTCGTAGTAGATGAACTGGCCGAGCGTGCCCAGGCCGTCGAGCTTGGCGAGGCGGACCGCCGGGCCGAAGTAGCCGCGGTCGCGCTCCTTCTCCTGGATGTCCTGGAAGGCCTTGTGCGTGGCCTCCTGCTTCCACGCCGCGGTGAAGCCGGGGTCGAGGCCCTTGTGGGAGTCCGTGCCGTCGACCTTGCGCAGGGCCGGGAGGTAGCGGGCGAGACCGTTGTCCGGGTGGGCCTTGGTGTAGCGCTCGACCAGGGTCAGCAGGTCGTGGGTGCCGGTGCAGAAGCCGATGATGCCCGCCGTGTAGCCCTGGCCGTCGTCGATGTCCTCGATGTAGCCGTACTGGCCGCGCCAGTCGAGGGTCGAGTTCTCGGCGCTGGCGACGATCCGCTGCGCCAGGTCCTTCTTCCGTGGGGCGGCGAGGCCGGGCGGCAGGCTCGCGATCAGCTTGTTGTCCGCCTTGCGCTCCGCTTCGGACTGGTCGCCGGGGTGGGCCGGGGCGGAGGTGGTGGGGCGTGGGCCCGCTCCGTCCTGTGTGTCGTCCGGTGACAGGAGGTAGACGGCGGCCGTGGCGAGTGGGGCCACGGCTATGAAGGAGAGGAGCAGGCAGCCCGCGCGTTTCATGCGGCACAGATTAAGCGAGTGTGTGCGCGACGTGGCGACCGGTGTCCGTTCCTGGGGCGGCAACGGCGTTACGGCCACGGGGCTCCGCCCCGGACCCCGCTGCTCAATCGCCGCAGGGGCTTGAATTGCTCACCCGCTCCCGGCACTCCGCCGGCGTGCCCCACGCGTCCCGTAGTGGGCGGGCCTTGCGGAGCCATAGGGACAGGTCCAATTCCTCCGTGTAGCCGACGGCGCCGTGGAGTTGGAGAGCGGCCCGCGCCGCCGCGTACGCCGCCTCGCCCGCCGCCAGCTTCGCCGCCGCGACGTCGGTCGACGTCATCGTGAGCGCCGCCCCGAACAGCAGTGGCCGCGCGAACTCCAGGCCCACCAGCGCGTCCGCGAGCCGGTGCTTGACCGCCTGGAACGAGCCGATCGGGACTCCGAACTGTTCGCGCTGCTTCGCGTAGTCGACCGTGCGCCGGAGCAGTTCCAGGCCCACGCCGAGCGACTGCGCCGCCGTCAGGAACGACGCCATGTCCGACGCCTCCCGCACCTGCGCGCCGCGCGCGACGACCTCGCCGCCCTCGGGCACGAACAGCCGCCGCGCCGGATCGGCGGACTCCCGCAGCGGCCCGTACCCGGCGGCGAGCCGCACCGCGTCGCCGTCCACCACGAACACGGCGTCCGCCGAATCCGCGTCCAGCGCGTACGGGCCCGCGGCCAGCGTCACCGCCGCCTCCCCGGCCGCGATCCGGGGCAGCCACTCCTTCCCGGCCTCCGTACCGTTCAGCAGCATCGCCACCGCCGCCGTCTCGACCACCGGACCCGGCACCGCGTGGCGTCCCAACTCCACGTAGGACAGTGCCAGTTCTACGGGCAGCGGGCCCACCCCCTCGTACGCCTCCGGGACCGCGAGCGCGAACACCCCCGCCTCCGCGAGCCGCCCCCACACCGCGCGACCGGGCCCGGCGTCGCCGCCCGCCCACGCGCGGACCGCCGACGGGGTGTCCGCCGCCGTGAGCATCCGGTCGAGCGTGCGGCCGAACTCGGCCTGCTCCGCGTCCAGGAGGAACCTCATCAGCGGCGTCCCTTCGGCAGGCCGAGCAGGCGCTCGGCGATGATGTCGCGCTGGATCTCGTTCGTACCGGCGTAGATGGGGCCGGCCAGAGAGAAGGTGTAACCCTCCGACCACTCGCCCTCCGCCAACTCGCCGTCCGCACCGAGGAGTTCCAGCGCCGTCTCGTGCAGCGCGATGTCGTACTCCGACCAGAACACCTTGTTCAGGCTCGACTCCGCCCCGATCTGCTCGCCCGCCGCGAACCGCGACGCGTTGCCGTACGTGAACAGCTGGTACGCGCGCGCACCGACCACCGCGTCCGCCACCCGGTCCCGCAGCGCCGGATCCGCGCCGCGCTCCCGCCACAGCCCGAGCAGCCGGTCGGCGGAGGCGAGGAAGCGGCCGGGGGAGCGGAGCATGAGCCCCCGCTCGTTCCCCGTCGTCGACATCGCGATGCGCCAGCCCTTGCCGACCTCCCCGATCACATCCTCGTCGGGCACGAACACGTCGTCCAGGAACAGCTCGGCGAAGGCCGGCTTGCCGTCGATGCGGCCGATCGGCCGGACCGTGACCCCGGGCGCGCGCAGGTCGAACATCAGGTACGTGAGCCCGTGATGGGGCTTGGCCGCCTCCGGGTCCGTACGGAAGATGCCGAACGCCCGGTCCGCGAAGGCCGCCCGCGACGACCACGTCTTCTGCCCGCTCAGCAGCCACCCGCCGTCCGTGCGCACCGCCCGCGAGCGCAGCGCCGCCAGGTCGGAGCCCGCCTCCGGCTCCGACCAGGCCTGCGCCCAGATCACCTCGCCGCTCGCCATCGACGGCAGCACGCGCGCCCGCTGCTCGTCCGTCGCGTGGTCGAAGAGCGTGGGGGCCAGGAGGTTGATGCCGTTCTGTGAGACTCGGCCAGGGGCCCCCGCCGCGTAGTACTCCTCCTCGAAGATCAGCCACTTGAAGATGTCGACGCCACGGCCCCCGAACTCCTCGGGCCACGACACGACCGACCAGCGGTCCGCGGACATCTCGGCCTCCCACGCGCGGTGCGCGGCGAAGCCCTCCGAGGTCTCCAGGGAGGGGAGCGGCTCGGCCGGTACGTGCGCGGCGAGCCATGCCCGCGCCTCCTCGCGGAACGCGTCCTGATCCGGGGTGAACTCCAGGTTCATCGGGAGCCCGCCTCCTTCATCGCGCGCACGTCCATGCCGCCCAGCGAATCCGCGGCCGTCTCCGCGTTGTGCGCGTGCGCCAGGTGGTGCAGGCCGAAGACCGAGTCCATGCCCGCGTGCAGGCCTTGCAGATCCTCCGCCTGGTTCACCGCGCGCTTGGTCAGCGCGAGTCCGAGCCGCGGCATCTCGCTCACCCGGTCCGCCAGGTCGTGCGTGGCGGCGGCCAGTTCCTCCCGGGGCGCCACCCGGTTGACCATCCCCACCTCGTACGCCCTGCGCGCGCTCATCCGCTCGCCCGTGAACAGGAACTCCTTGGCGATCCGCGGCGGCATCGCCCACGGGTGCGCGAAGTACTCGACGCCCGGTATCCCCATCCGGACGACGGGGTCGGCGAAGAACGCGTCCTCGCTCGCCACGATCAGGTCGCACACCCAGGCCAGCATCAACCCGCCCGCGACGCACGCCCCTTGCACCGAGGCGATCACCGGCTTCGGCAGCTCGCGCCAGCGCCTGCACATGCCGAGGTACACCTCCGACTCGCGGGCGAACCGCGACTCGGCGCCCCGCTTGTCGGAGTGGTCCCACCACAGCCCCGCCCGCCGCTCGAACGGCAGGTGCGCGTCCCGCTCGGGCGTCCCGATGTCGTGCCCCGCGGAGAAGTGCTCGCCCGCGCCCGCGAGGACGATCACCTTCACGTCCTCGTCCTCCGCGGCTCGGTAGAAGGCCGAGTCCAGGGCGTATGTCATCGCCGAGTTCTGCGCGTTGCGGTATTTCGGGCGGTTCATCGTCACGTGGGCGACCCGGCCCCTGACCTCGTACAGGACGGGAGAGTCGGGACTGGTGTCGGGGCCGGTCTCGGCGGACTGCGCTGCGGGCATCGGAAACATCCTTCCCTAACAAGTGTTTGGTAGGTTAGCTTATGAGCACGGACAGCGTCGACCCGAAAGAGGTGCGCGTATGAGTTCGTCGGCTTCCACGGCTCCCGGATACGTCCCCGGCCACCAACTGCTCGACGGGCGGAGCGCCGTGATCACCGCGGCCGCCGGCGCCGGGATCGGCGGCGCCACCGCGCGCCGCTTCCTGGAGGAGGGCGCCCGCGTCGTCATCAGCGACGCGCACGCGCGCCGCCTGAAGGAGAGCGAAGAGGCCCTCGCCGCCGAGTTCGGGGCCGAGCGCGTCTCCGCGCTCGCCTGCGACGTCACCGACGAGGAGCAGGTGCAGGCGCTCTTCGCGCACACCGCCGAGCGGCACGGCGGGCTCGACATCGTCGTCAACAACGCGGGCCTCGGCGGCACTTCGGCGCTCGTCGACATGAGTGACGAACAGTGGACGAAGGTCCTGGACGTCACCTTGAACGGGACCTTCCGGTGCGTACGGGCCGCCCTGCGCGCCTTCCGCGACACCGGCCGCGACGGCGTGATCGTCAACAACGCGTCCGTCATCGGCTGGCGTGCCCAGGCCGGACAGGCGCACTACGCCGCGGCCAAGGCCGGTGTGATGGCCCTGACCAGGACCGCCGCGATAGAGGCGGCCGAGTACGGGGTGCGGGTCAACGCGGTGGCGCCCAGCCTCGCCATGCACCCGCACCTGGTGAAGGTCACCTCGGAGGAACTCCTTGCCGAGCTGACCGGGAAGGAGGCCTTCGGCCGGTACGCGGAACCCTGGGAGGTGGCCAACGTGATGGTCTTCCTCGCCTCCGCCTACTCCTCGTACATGACCGGCGAAACCGTCTCCGTCAGCAGCCAGCGCGCATGAGCCCCTCGCCCGAGCGGCGCAGGGAACTCCTCGCCACGGCGGCCGAGGTGTTCGCGGCACAGGGCTACGACGCCACCTCCGTGCGCCGGATCGCCGACGCCGCGGGGATGCTGGCGGGCAGCCTCTACTACCACTTCGACTCCAAGGACTCGATCGTCGAGGAGATCCTGCGCGGCTTCCTCGACGAGCTGTGGGGCCGCTACGACACCGTGCTCGCCGCCGGACACGAGCCGCGCGAGACGATGCGGGCCCTGGTCACCGAGTCGTTCCGGGAGATCGACCGGCACGGGCCCGCCGTCGCCATCTACCAGAAGGAGTCGAAGGCGCTCGCGGCCAGGGAGCGGTTCGCGTTCCTCGCCGCGTCGCAGCGCAAGTTCGAGCAGACCTGGCTGACCACCCTCCAGGAGGGGGTGGCGGCCGGGGCGTTCCGCGCCGACCTCGACATCCGGCTCACCTACCGGTTCGTGCGCGACACCGTGTGGGTCGCCGCGTCCTGGTACCGGCCGGGCGGCAGACACAGCCCCGAGGAGATCGCCCGCGAGTACCTGGCGATGGTGCTCGACGGGATAGCCCAGCCCCACCATCCTTAGAAGAGACTGGAGTTGATGCGTCATGGCCGAGGCCTACATCGTCGATGCGGTCCGTACGCCCGTCGGGCGGCGCAAGGGCGGGCTCAGCGCCGTCCACCCCGCCGACCTGGGCGCCCACGTGCTCAAGGAGCTCGTCGCGCGGACCGGGATCGACCCGGCCGCCGTCGAGGACGTCGTCTTCGGCTGCCTCGACACCGTCGGCCCGCAGGCCGGCGACATCGCCCGCACCTGCTGGCTCGCCGCGGGGCTTCCCGAGGAGGTGCCGGGCGTCACCGTCGACCGGCAGTGCGGCTCGTCCCAGCAGGCCGTCCACTTCGCGGCGCAGGGCGTGCTCTCCGGGACGCAGGACCTCGTCGTCGCGGGCGGCACCCAGAACATGTCGATGATCCCGATCGCCTTCGCCTCCCGGCAGGCCGCCGAACCGCTCGGCCTCACCGAGGGCCCCTACCTCGGCAGCGAGGGCTGGCGCGCCCGCTACGGCGACGCGCCGGTCAACCAGTTCCACGGCGCGGAACTCATCGCCGAGAAGTGGGGCATCACGCGGCAGGACCAGGAGGAGTGGGCGCTCCGCTCCCACCAGCGGGCACTGCGCGCCATCGACGAGGGCCGGTTCGCGAAGGAGTCCGTCGCCTACGGGGACGTCACCACCGACGAGGGACCGCGCCGGGACACGACCCTGGAGAAGATGGCGGGCCTGAACCCGGTCGTCGAGGGCGGCACCATCACCGCCGCCTGCTCCTCGCAGGTCTCGGACGGCGCGGCGGCCATGCTGATCGCCTCCGAACAGGCCGTACGGGAGCACGGGTTGACGCCCCGCGCCCGCATCCACCACCTCTCCGTACGCGGCGAGGACCCCATCCGGATGCTGTCGGCACCCATCCCGGCGACCGCGTACGCGCTCAAGAAGACCGGCCTCACCATGGACGACATCGACCTCGTCGAGATCAACGAGGCGTTCGCGCCGGTCGTCCTCGCCTGGCTCAAGGAGACCGGCACCGACCCGGAGAAGGTCAACGTCAACGGCGGCGCGATAGCCCTCGGCCACCCGCTCGGCGCCACGGGCAGCAAGCTGATGACGACCCTGCTGCACGAACTGGAGCGCACCGGCGGCCGGTTCGGCCTCCAGACGATGTGCGAGGGCGGCGGCCAGGCCAACGTCACGATCATCGAGCGCCTGTGAGCCCCCCGGCCGGAGCCGCATCCCGCTGAGCGGGAACCGACGGTGGAGCGCCGGGTGAGGCATGGACAGGGTGAGGGCATGACCCGTACTCCTGTTCCTCCCGAGCCCGGCGACGCGCTCGCGCTGCGGCGCCTCGCCGAGAGCTACGCGCTGGCCGTCGACGGGCGGGAACCCGCCCTGCTCGACGCCCAGTTCACCGACGACGGCAGGCTCGTCGCCCACAAGCCCGACGGCACGGTGCTGTGGGAGCGGGCCGGCTCCGCCGAGCGCAACAAGCTCTTCGACGAACTGGCCGTCTTCCCGCGCACCTTCCACCAGGTCGGGAACCACGTCGCCGAACTGACCGGGCCCGAGAGCGCCCGCGCCGTCACGTACAGCCTCGCCCATCATCTCGGTGCCGACGGGGGCGATGTGCGCTGCCTCGTCCGGTACGAGGACGAGTACCGGCGCACCCCGGACGGCTGGCGGATCGCCGTCCGTGCCGTCCTTCCCCAGTGGTACGAGAGGAGCGAGACGCTGTGAGCAGCAACTCTGTTGTGGAGTGGGACGAGACGGTCGACGTGCTGGTCGTCGGCTCCGGCGGCGCCGCCCTCACCGGCGCGTACAGCGCCGCCGCGCGCGGCCTCGACACCCTCGTCGTCGAGAAGACCGAGTACTTCGGCGGGACGACCGCGTACGCCGGGGCCTGTCTGTGGCTGCCGGGCAACCAGGCGCAGGCCCGCGCCGGCGTCGAGGACAGCGCCGACCTGGCCCGCGCGTACTTCCGGTCCCTGGTCGGCGACTCGACGCCGCACGAGGTGCAGGACGCGTACCTCGACGGGGCCGGGCCCACGGTCGAGTTCCTGGAGCGCAGCGAACTCCTCCGGTTCGAGTACCGGCCGTTCCCCGACTACTACCCGGGCCCCGGCCGCTTCGACGCGGGCCGCGGAGTCTTCCCGGTCGCTCTGGAGCGGCCCGAGGGCGAGCAGCCGCTGCTCGACGCCGTCCGCCCGCCCGCGTGGAGCGAGCGGCTGGGAGTGCCGGCGCCCGAGGGGGCGCTGGAGGACGGACGCGCGCTGATCGGCCGGCTGCTGCTCGCACTGGAGGAGGCGGGTGGGCGGGCGCGCTCGCGCACCGCGTTCACCGGGCTCGTACAGGACGAGGACGGGCGGGTCGTCGGCGCCGAGGTGCGCGACGCGGAGGGCCGCACGGTCTTCATCCGCGCCCGGCGAGGTGTGCTGCTCGCCGCCGGTGGCTACGAGCGGGACGCCGAGCTGCGCCGCGCGTGGGGCAACGGGCCGGGGGCCGACTGGACGATGGGGCCCGAGGGCGGCGGCACGGGCGACGCGCTGCGGGCCGCGCAAGGGCTCGGCGCGGCGACGTCCCTGCTCGGCGAGAGCTGGTGGTGCCCGTCCGTGCTCTTCCCCGACGGCGGGGCGGCGTTCGCGCTCGGCTTCCGCGGCGGTGTCTTCGTCGACGCCGAGGGCCGCCGGTTCGCCAACGAGTGCCTGTCCTACGACCGGATGGGCCGGGCCATGATCGCGGCGGGGGCCGGGGACGCGCCGGAGCGCCCCGTGTGGTGGGTGTGGGACGCGCGGCACGGCGAGGAGCCGCCCGGCATCGTCCTCGTCCCGGTCGACCGGGAGTCGTTCGAGGCGGCCGGGGTGTGGCACAGCGCGGACTCGGTGGAGGCGCTCGCCGAGGCGATCGGCGTGCCGGTGGAGGGCCTCGCGGCGACCGTCAAGACCTTCAACGAGTACGCCGGGAACGGCCACGACCCGGAGTTCGGGCGCGGCGACGACCCCTACGACCGGTTCTTCGCGGGCGAGGGCGAGGAGGGCGCGCCCAACCCGTGCCTGCTGCCGCTGAGTTCGGGGGCCTTCCACGCGGTGCGGATGGTCCTCGGGGACCTCGGCACGAAGGGGGGCCTGGTCACCGACGTGGACGCGCGGGTCCTTCGCGAGGACGGGTCCGCGATCGACGGGCTGTACGCCGTCGGGAACACGGCGGCGAATGTCACCGGGGCGGTGTATCCGGGGCCCGGTGCGCCGATCGGGACGGGAATGGTGTTCGGGTACCGGGCGGCGGGGCGGATGGCCGGGGCGTGAGTGCCGAGTAGCGCGGAAGGTCCGAGCAGGAACCGAGTGGGAGGCGTACGACGATGAGTGAGTGGCACGGACAACTGGCCGGGAAGGTCGCCCTGGTGACCGGCGCGGCCCGCGGGATGGGCGAGGCCATCGCCCGCGAACTGGTGGGGCGCGGGGCACGGGTCGTGCTCGGGGACGTACTGGTGGCCGAAGGGGAGAAGGTCGCCGGTGAACTCGGTGACGCCGCGGCCCGCTTCGTGCGGCTCGATGTCACCGACGCGGCGTCCTGGGCAGGCGCCGTCGGCGTCGCCGTCGACACCTACGGCCGCCTCGACATCCTCGTCAACAACGCCGCCATCTACACGACGTCACCCATCGTCGACGAGGATCCGGCCCAGCTGGAGCGGATCCTCAAGGTCGATCTCGTCGGGCCGTTCCTGGGGGTCCAGGCCGTCGTCCCCGCCATGCGGGCGGGGGAGCGGGGCGGCGCGATCGTCAACATCTCCTCGCAGGCCGGGGTCCAGGGCATCTGGGGGCACGGCTCGTACGGCGCCGCGAAGTGGGGGCTGCGCGGGCTCAGCAGGACCGCCGCCCTCGAACTCGGCGGCGACGGCATCCGCGTCAACGCCGTCTTCCCCGGCGCCATCGACACGGCGATGACCGCCCACCTCGGCACCACCGAGCACCCGGCCGCCGCGCTCGGCCGCATCGGGCGGCCCGAGGAGGTGGCCAGCCTCGTCGCGTTCCTCGCCTCCGACGACGCCTCCTACCTCACCGGCGCCGAGGTCGCCGCGGACGGCGGCGCGTCGGCCGGGCGGATGCCGGTGTTCGCGCAGCGCGGCCGAGGGCAGGGGCAGGGGGACGAGCGGTGACCCCTGCCCGCGGCCGCCGCCCCCGCCCCGACGTGCAGGCCCTCATCGACGCCTGCACCGCCAACTTTCCCGCCCTGGGTACCGAGTTCACCGACATCCGGGACGTACGGGCGTACTTCGCGGAGCGCCCCGCCCCGCCGCCGCCCCGACTCCCCGCGCTGCCCCAGGTGACCGACCTGGACGCCGACGGCGTGCCCGTGCGGGTCTACGACCCCCCGAGCGGGAACGAGAACGCACCCGTCGTCGTCTTCTTCCACGGCGGCGGCATGGTGCTGTGCTCCCTCGACTCGCACGACGGGTTCTGCCGTGAACTCGCCGCGACTAGCGGTGCGTCGGTCGTGTCCGTCGACTACCGGCTCGCCCCCGAAGCGCCCTTCCCCGCCGCCCCCGAGGACGCGTACACCGCACTCCTGTGGGCCGCGAAGACCTACCCGGACCGGCCCCTCGTCGTCGCGGGCGACAGCGCAGGCGGCAATCTCGCCGCCGTCGCCGCGCTGCTCGCCCGAGAGCGCGGCGGGCCCGCCCTCGCAGCCCAGCACCTGTACTACCCGATGCTGGACCCGGAGCGCTCCTCGGCCTCGTACGAGGAGAACGCGCACGGATACTTCGTCACCGCCGACCATCTGCGCTGGTACTGGAAGCAGTACCTGACCCGCCCCGAGGACGCCCGCGACCCCCGCGCCACGCCCTTCGCCGCCGACCGGCTCGACGGTCTGCCGCCCGCGTTCGTCGTCACCGCCGGGCTCGACCCGCTGCGCGACGAGGGCCGGCGGTACGCCGAACTCCTGGCCGCGGCCGGGGTTCCCACGCGCTACCACTGCTACGACGAGGCGTTCCACGGCTTCATGTCGATGGGCGGGGACGCCGCGCTGCCCGAGGCGAAGGCGGCCCGCGCGGCGGCCTTCGCCCACCTGGCGAACCTCACCCGCTGAGCAGCTCGAACCCCTGGTACCCGGACGCCGCGACCTTCTCGATGATGTCGCCGTACACCCCGAAGCCGCCGACGAACGGCATGAACACCCGTGGCTTTCCCGGGATGTTGGCGCCGAGGTACCAGGAGTTCGCCGCCGTCATCAGCGTGCCCTCGGCCCGCTCCCGGCACTCCTCCACCCACGCGTCCACGGCGTCGGCGCGCGCCTCCACGCCCGCGTAGCCGCCCTCGCGCAGCTGTCCGAGCAGTCCGGCGATCCAGTCGGTGTGCTGCTCGCCGCAGAGGATCATGTTGGCGAGGACGGACGGCGAGCCGGGACCCGCGAGGTTGAAGAGGTTCGGGAAGCCGTCCACGCCGAGCCCGAGGTACGTCCGCGGGCCCGCCGCCCACGCCTCCTTCAGCGTGCGCCCGCCCCGTCCTGTGACGGAGATCCGGTCGAGGGAGCCGGTCATCGCGTCGAAACCGGTCGCGTACACGATCACGTCCAGCTCGACGAGCGTGCCGTCCGAAAGGCGGATACCGGCCGCCTCGACCCGCTCGACCGGGTTGCCGCGCAGGTTCACCAGGTGCACATGGTCGCGGTTGTACGTCGCGAAGTAGCCGTCGTCCGTGACGATCCGCTTGGTGCCGATGGGATGGTCGGCGGGGATCAGCTGCTCGGCGACGGCCGGATCGGCGATCTCCGCGCGCACCTTCTCCTCCCAGAACCGGCGCGCCTCGTCGTTCGCCGCGCGGTCCGTGAGCTGGTCGGGGAACGTCTTCGAGTACAGCACCCCGCCCAGCTCCCAGCGCTCCTCGAACGCCGCCCGGCGCTCCTCGGGCGAGGCCTCCAGCGTCTTCAGCGGATGCGCCATGTGCGGTGAACCGCCCCCGGAGAGCCGGGCGAGGCGGCGCCGCTCGGCGTACTCCGCCTTCTGCGCGGCGCGGTCCTCGTCGCTGAGCGGCTTGTTCCCCGCCGGGATCGAGTAGTTGGCGCTGCGCTGAAACACCGTCAACTGTGCTGCCTGCGCGGCGATCTCCGGGATCGACTGGATACCGGACGAACCCGTCCCGACGACACCGACCCGCAACCCGGAGAGGTCCACACCCTCGTGCGGCCACTCACCCGTGTGGTACGAGGCTCCGGCGAAGTCGGCGATGCCCTCGATCTCGGGGAGATGGGTGGAGGACAGGCAGCCGACGCCGAACAGCACGTACCGCGCCTCGACCACCTGACCGCCGTCCGTGCGCACCGTCCAGCGCAGCCGCTCCTCGTCCAGTTCGGCGGAGACCACGGACGTACCGAAGGTGAAGTGCCGTCGCAGGTCGTGCCGCTGCGCCACATGCTCCACGTAGCGCAGGATCTCCGGCTGCGTCGCGTACTTCTCCGACCAGTCCCACTCCTGCTCCAGGTCCTTGTCGAAGGAGTACGAGTAGTCGACGGACTCCACGTCGCAGCGGGCGCCAGGATACCGGTTCCAGTACCAGACCCCGCCGACGTCCGCGCCCCGCTCGAACCCGGCGACGCTCAGGCCGAGTTCACGCATCCGGTACGCGGCGTACAGGCCGGAGAATCCGGCGCCGACGATGACGACATCCACCTGTTCGGGCATGGCGGCTCCTTTGGGTTGTGGGCGGTCGGGCGCCGGCGTGCTCCGTGGGAACCCGGTCACGCCGGGGAGGCTCGCAGAGCCGCCGCCACCCGGTCAGCCACGGCTTCCCGCTCACCGGGAAGACACCGTCGCCGCGGCCGCCGCGGCCCGCCTACGTTCACCGCACCCGAGCAACCCAGCAGCGAGGAGCGGCCCGATGCTCACGGAAGCCGAGCGGCGCAAGGCCGCCGAGGCGCTGGCCGCGGCGGAGTCCGCGCGCTCGCCGATCCGTCCGTTGACCGAGACCTTCGGCGGTATCACCGCCGACGACGCCTACGAGATCCAGCTCATCGGCATCCGCGAGCGGCTGGCCGCGGGCGAGACCGTCCGCGGCCACAAGGTCGGCCTGTCGTCGCCCGTGATGCAGCGGATGATGGGCGTCGACGAGCCCGACTACGGCCACCTCCTGTCCACGATGGAGCTGACCGAGGACACCCCCGTGCCCGTCGGCCGGTACTGCGCGCCGCGCGTCGAGGTCGAGATCGGCTTCGTGCTCGGCGCCGCATTGCCCGGCGCGGACTGCACCGTCGCCGACGTGCTCGCCGCCACCGAACGCGTCGTACCGGCCCTGGAGTTGATCGACTCCCGGATCGCGGACTGGCGCATCGCGATCGCCGACACCATCGCCGACAACGCCTCGTCGGCCGGATACGTGACCGGTGCGGGCCGCCCGATCGGCGAGCTCGACCTGCGGGACGTGGAGGCGCACCTCACCGACGACACCGGCGCGCACCTCGCGTCCGGACGCGGCGACGCCGTCCTCGGCGACCCCGCCGAGTCCGTCGCCTGGCTCGCCCGCACGGTCGCCCGGTTCGGGGTGCGCCTGGAGGCCGGGCACCTGATCCTGCCCGGCTCGTGCACGCGGGCCGTCGACGTCGCGCCCGGCCGCACGTACACCGCCGACTTCACCGGGCTCGGCCCGGTGTCCCTGACGTTCACCAAGTGAGGTCCCGTATGACGAAGAAGGCGACCGCCGCCATCGTCGGCTCCGGCAACATCGGAACCGACCTCCTCTACAAACTCCTGCGCTCCGAGCACATCGAGCCGCGCTGGATGATCGGCGTCGACCCGGCGAGCGAGGGCCTCGCCAAGGCGCGCGCCGCAGGCCTGGACGCGAGCCACGAAGGCGTCGACCGGCTGCTCGCGCAGGACGAACTCCCGGACCTCGTCTTCGAGGCGACCAGCGCGTACGTGCACCGGGAGAACGCCCCCCGCTACAAGGAGGCGGGCATCAAGGCGATCGACCTCACCCCGGCCGCCGTCGGCCCCGGCGTCGTCCCGCCCGCCAACCTCATGGCCCACCTCGACGCCGACAACGTCAACATGGTCACCTGCGGCGGCCAGGCCACCATCCCGATGGTGTACGCGGTCTCGCGCGTCGTCCCCGTCCCGTACGCGGAGATCGTCGCCTCGGTGGCCTCCCGCTCCGCCGGGCCCGGCACCCGCCAGAACATCGACGAGTTCACCCGCACCACCTCGCGCGGCATCGAGGAGATCGGCGGCGCCGATCGCGGCAAGGCGATCATCATCCTCAACCCCGCCGAGCCACCCGTCATCATGCGCGACACCGTCTTCTGCGCCATCCCCGAGGACGCCGACCACGAAGCGATCGTGCGCAGCGTCAAGGAGGTCGCCGCCCAGGTCGCCGCGTACGTACCCGGCTACCGGCTGCGCGCGGACCCGCAGTTCGACGAGGCGAGCACCGAGAACGGCGGCATGGCCCGCGTCGCCCTGTTCCTGGAGGTCGAGGGCGCGGGCGACTTCCTGCCGCCGTACGCAGGAAACCTCGACATCATGACCGCCGCCGCGACCAAGGTCGGCGAGGAGTTCGCGAAGCAGCAGCTGAAGGGGATCATCAAGTGACCAGCCCTGCCCGCCCTCTTGAGAACCCGTTCTCCGACGCGCTCGACATCCGCGTCACCGACTCCTTCTGCCGCGACGGCTCCCACGCCCACCGCCACCAGTTCACCACCGGACAGGTACGCACCGTCGTCGGCGCCCTGGACGCGGCCGGCGTCCCCGTCATCGAGGTCACCCACGGCGACGGCCTCGGCGGCTCCTCCTTCAACTACGGCTTCTCGCACACCCCCGAGCAGGAGCTCATCAAGGCGGCGGTCGAGACGGCGACCAACGCCAGGATCGCCTTCCTGATGCTCCCCGGCCTCGGCACCAAGGACGACATCCGCGAGGCCCGCGCCAACGGCGCGCAGATCTGCCGCATCGCCACCCACTGCACCGAGGCGGACGTCTCCGAGCAGCACTTCCAACTCGCCCGCGAGCGGGGCCTGGAGACCGTCGGCTTCCTGATGATGGCCCACTCCACCACCCCGGAGGCGCTCGCCAAGCAGGCCCGCATCATGGCCGACGCGGGCTGCCAGTGCGTGTACGTCGTCGACTCGGCGGGCGCGCTCCTCATGGACGGCGTCACCGACCGCGTCTCCGCGCTCGTCGCCGAGCTGGGCGACGACGCGCAGGTTGGCTTCCACGGCCACGAGAACCTCGGCCTCGGCGTCGGCAACTCCATCGCCGCCGTCCGCGCGGGCGCCCGCCAGATCGACGCCTCCACCCGCCGCTTCGGCGCCGGCGCGGGCAACACCCCGACCGAGGCCTGGGCGGCGGTCGCCGAGCGCTCGGGATGGCGCACCGGCATCGACGTACTGAAGATCATCGACGCGGCCGAGGACGAGATCCGCCCGATCATGGCCGACGAGTGCCTGCTCGACCGGAACTCGCTGCTCATCGGCTACGCGGGCCTGTACTCCTCGTTCCTCAAGCACGCCGAGCGGCAGGCCGCGCGCTACGGGATCAGCGCCACCGACATCCTCCTGGAGGCCGGCCGCCGGGGGCTCGTCGGCGGCCAGGAGGACCAGCTCATCGACATCGCCGTCGCTCTCTCGGCCATTTCACAGAAAGCCTGATGCGCCATGACGACCACCGATCACACCCCCGCCGCCGACGTCCGCGTGATCGACGCGGGCGCAGCCCCCACCCGCTTCGCCCGAGGCTGGCACTGCATCGGCCTCGCCGCCGACTTCCGCGACGGAACGCCGCACGAGGTCCAGGCGTTCGGCACCACCCTCGTCGTCTTCGAGGGCGCCGAGGACAAGCAGCTGCACGTCCTCAACGCCTTCTGCCCGCACATGGGCGGCAACCTCGCCCACGGCACCGTCAAGGGCGACACCCTCGCCTGCCCCTTCCACGACTGGCGCTGGGGCGGCAACGGCCGCTGCCGCGAGATCCCCTACGCCCGCCGCGTCCCGCCACGCGCCAAGACCCGCACCTGGCACGCCCTGGAGCGCAACAAGCAGCTCTTCGTCTGGCACGACCCCGAGGGCAACCCGCCCCCCGCCGACCAGGACATCCCCGAACTCGCAGGAATCCACGGCCCGTCGCAGGAGACCGCCCTGTGGTCCGACTGGCAGTGGAACGCCGTCACCATCGACACCAACTGCCGCGAGATCGTCGACAACGTCGTCGACATGGCGCACTTCTACTACGTGCACTACTCGTTCCCGGTGTTCTTCAAGAACGTCTTCGACGGCCATGTCGCCACCCAGTACATGAAGTCCGAGCCGCGCCCCGACGTCGACCTCGGCACCCTCTCCGCCTCCGGCGGACTGCGCTCCGAGGCCTCCTACTTCGGGCCCTCGTACATGATCGACTGGCTGTACGCGGAGGTCGCGCCGGGCGCCGAGATGGAGACCGTCCTCATCAACTGCCACTACCCGGTGGGCCCCGACCGGTTCGTCCTCATGTACGGCGCCATGGTCAAGAAGCTGCCCGGCATGAGCGACGAGGAGGCCGCCGAGGCCGCCCGCGTCACCAGCGAGGGCCTCGCCGTCGGCTTCGAGCAGGACGTCGAGATCTGGAAGAACAAGACCCGCATCGACAACCCCCTCCTCACCGAGGAGGACGGCCCGGTCTACCAACTCCGGCGCTGGTACGAGCAGTTCTACGTCGACGTCGCCGACGTCAAGGACGAGATGACGGACCGCTTCGAGTTCGAGCTCGACACCCGGCACGCGAACGACAACTGGCGCGCCGAGGCCGAGCAGAACCTCAGGGCGGGCGGCGTCACCTCGTACATCACCGGGGGCGGGGCATGACGCCCGTCGGCTGCGGCACCTGCGGCAGCCAGGTGCTCTGCGAGAAGTACAGCCCGTACCACCTGCAGATCCAGTGGACGCGCGCCGCGTCGGCCACCTGCCCGCGCCTCGGCGCGCAGGGCTGCCCGGAGCTGCGCGCGTCCATCGGCCGGGCCGTCGACGAGGGACGTCTGGAGGTGACCCGGCGTGACCAGCGCTGACCTGGCCGAACCGGTCACGGGTGTGCTCACGCTGCGGGTGTCCGAGGTCGTGCGGGAGACCGCCGACGCCGTCTCGATCGTCCTCAACGCCCCCGAACTGCGGTACCTGCCCGGCCAGTTCCTCACCCTGCGCATCCCCGGTGGCGGCGCCCGCTGCTACTCCCTCGCCTCCTCCCCGTACACCGGGGAACCGCCCCGCGTCACCGTGAAGAAGGTGCCGGGCGGGGCGGGCTCCGGGTGGGTGTGCGAGGAGATCAGGGCCGGTGACGTACTGGAGTGCCTGCCGCCCGCCGGGACCTTCACACCCGCGTCGCTCGACGAGGACGTGCTGCTGCTCGCGGGCGGCAGCGGCATCACCCCGTGCCTGTCGATCGCCCGCTCCGTGCTCGCCGCCGGCACCGGCACGGTCACCCTCGTCTACGCCAACCGCGACCAGGACTCGGTGATCTTCCGGGACGCGCTGTGGGGCCTGGCGGAGGAGCACCCCGGGCGGTTCGCGGTCGTCCACTGGCTGGAGATCCTCCAGGGGCTGCCCACGCGGCAGGCGCTGGCCGCGCTCCTGGCGCCGTACGCGACACGGACCGCCTACCTGTGCGGGCCGCAGCCCCTGATGGACGGGGCCGAGGACGTCCTGCGGGAGGCGGGCGCGACCGCCGTGCACCGGGAGCGGTACTTCTCCCTGTCCGGCGACGTGTTCGACATGCCCACGCCCGCCTCCGCCTCCGCCTCCGCCTCCGCCTCCGCCTCCGCCTCCGCAGGATCCTCCGTGACCGTCACCGCCGAGCTGTACGGGCAGACCCACCAGGCGGCCGGCGACGAGCACACCCCGCTCCTCGACGCCCTCCTCGCGGCGGGCGTCCCGGCCCCGTACTCATGCCGCGAGGGCGCCTGCGCGGCCTGTACATGCCGGGTCGTGGAGGGCGCGGTGACCCTGCGGCACAACGAGGTCCTCGACGCCGAGGACCTCGCCGAGGGCTACACCCTCGCCTGCCAGGCGCTGCCGACGACGGGCCGAGTGCGGGTCGAGTACTGACGAAAGTCCCGGCCACAGGACTGCCGAACGGCCGCATGCTGGAGGCAGACAGATCATCCTTCTCAACGAGGAGCTGGAGGAGCACATGTCCACGATCGCTGTCACCGGAGCCGGTTCCGGCATGGGTGCCACACTCACCGAGCGGCTGCGCGCGCAGGGCCACACGGTCATCGGCGTCGACCTCAAGAACGCCGACGTCACCGCCGACCTCGGCGCCCCCGAGGGCCGTGCCCACGCCGTCGCCGAGATCACCCGCCTCAGCGGCGGCAGACTCGACGGGTTCCTGCCGTTCGCCGGGCTCGCGGGCGGCGTGGGCCGCCCCTCAAGCCTGCTCGTATCCGTCAACTACTTCGGCGCCGTCGACCTGCTGGAGGGCCTGCGCCCGGCGCTCGCCGCCGCAGGGACCTCCTCCGTCGTCCTGATCTCCTCCAACTCGACGACCACCCAGCCGAACTGGCCGGAGCAGGTCGCCGAGGCCTGTCTCGCCGGGGACGAGGCCGAGGCCCGCCGCGTCGCCGACGAGGCGGGCGCACACGACGGCGGCGTCGGCGCCTACCCCGCCACCAAGGCCGCCCTCGCCTGGTACGCCCGCACCCGCGCCGCCGACTACACGGCCGACGGCATCCGCCTCAACGCGGTCGCCCCCGGCTACATCGACACCCCGATGACCCGCGCGGCGGGCGAGGACCCGACGACCGCCGAAAGCATCCGGCAGTTCCTGGCATCCATCCCGGCGGGCCGCGCGGGCAGACCCGAGGAGATCGCGGAGCTGGTCGAGTTCCTGCTGTCGCCGAAGTCCGCGTACTGCGTCGGCTCCGTCTTCTTCGCCGACGGCGGCCTCGACGCCCAACTGCGCGGCACGGACTGGCCGAAGGTGTGGCACCCCGAGGCGTAGGGCCGTCGAACCGTCACATCCAGGAGTCGGACCGCACCCACCCCAGCAGGTTGGGGATGGTGCGGTCCACCGCCGCGTCCTGCGGCGTCACGTCCGGGGCGGGCGCGTGCCGTGCCGCCCGACCGGGACCGTTCAGATCCCGCCAGATCGCCCGCGCCGCCCCGTGCAGCAGCGGCGCGGCCAGCTCCAACGGCCGCAGCCCGCCCAGCGAGCCCAGCGAGATGGCGGCCACCGCCCGGCCCGCGCCGCGCAGCGGCACCGCCGAGCACACGAGCCCCGAGAACGTCTCCCCGCGGTCGTACGCGATCTGCGCCGTACGCACCCGCGACAGCTCCGAGCAGAACACGTCGGGCCGCGTCACCGTGCGATGCGTACGCGGCCGCAGGCCCGCCGCGACGACCTGCTCGATGTCGCCCTTGTCGCCGAACGCCAGGATCGCCTTGCCCGCGGCCGTGGCGTGCGCGGGCAGCCGCGCCCCGATCCGCACCGGGTACGCGCGGTCCGTCGCGTCCCCCACCGACTGCGGCAGCGAACCGGCCCGCTCCAGACACACCACGTCCGTCACGCCGTCCAGGACGTACAGCTGCACGAGCTTGCCCGTGGCCTCGTGCAGCGCGTCCAGATGCGGGATCGCCGTGCGGATCAGCCGGTTGTGGTGCGCGGCGAGCCCGCCGTGTTCGAGCATCCGCAGGCCGAGCCGGTAGTCACGGCCCTCCCGGTCCAGCCAGCGCAGCTGCACCAGTTGGTCGAGGATGCGGTGCGCGGACGACCGCGACAGCCCGGAACGGTGGATGATCTCGGTCAGCGACAGCCGGCCACGCCCGCCGTCGAAGGCCGCGAGAACCTTCTCCGCCTTCTCCAGGAGAGACAGCGGAGCATCTGCCTCCAGGGCCGTTTCGAGCACAGCACACCCCCGTAGAACGGTCGCCATCAGCGCTGAAGGGACCCTGCCACGCCGAGGCCCGCTAATCCAGCCCCTGCGGCGATTGAGCAGCGGGGTCCGGGGCGGAGCCCCGCGACGTAGGAGGACGCCCCCTTCCCACTCACCGGGAACCCCACCTGTCCGCCCCCCGGCGGAGCCGCTTAGCGTCCCGACCTATCGCCGACACAAGAGGGGCATCACATGACCGACGACTCCACCGCAGACGTCCTCGCCTCGGTCCGCGCGCTCCTGCCCGCCATCGCGGAGCGCGCCACCGAGGCGGAGGAACTGCGCAAGGTCCCCGAGGCCACCGTCAAGGAACTCACCGCGACCGGCTTCTTCCGCCTCCTCCAGCCGAAGCGCTACGGCGGGTACGCCGCCGACCCCACCGTCTTCTACGACGGCGTCAAGGAGATCGCCCAGGCCTGCGGCTCCACCGGCTGGGTCGCCTCCGTCGTCGGCGTCCACCCCTGGCACGTGGGCCTCTACGAGAAGCAGGCGCAGGACGAGGTGTGGGGGGAGAACGGCGAGCGCGCCGACACCCGCATCTCCTCCTCGTACGCCCCCACCGGCAAGGTCACCCCCGTCGACGGCGGCTTCCGGCTCTCGGGCCGCTGGCACTTCTCGTCCGGCTGCGACCACGCCACGTGGGTGATCCTCGGCGCGCTCGTGCCCGACGCCGAGGGCAACCTCGTCGACATGCGCTCGTTCCTGCTGCCGAGCGAGGAGTACGAGATCAAGGACGTGTGGGACACCGTCGGCCTGCGCGGCACGGGTTCCAACGACATCGTCGTCGAGGACGTCTTCGTCCCCGAACACCGCGCCCTGTCCTTCGGCCCGGTCACCGCCCTCACCCCGCCCGGCGCCGAGGCCAACCCCGAGCCGCTGTACAAGCTCCCCTACGCGAGCGTCTTCACCACCACCATCTCCACCCCGATCGTCGGCATCGCACAGGGCGCCTGGAACGGCTTCGTCGCCGCGACCCGCGAGCGCATCCGCGTCAGCTACGGGCAGAAGGTCGCCGAGGACCCGTTCGCGCAGATCCGCCTCGCCCGCGCCGCGAGCGACATCGACGCGGCCTGGCGGCAGCTGCGCGGCAACATCGCCGAGATGTACGAACTGGCCTGCTCCGGCGCCCCGTTGCCGACCGAACTGCGCGCCCGCGCCCGCCGCGACCAGGTCCTCGCCACCGAGCGCGCCGCGGCCGCCGTCGACCTGCTGATGGAGAACGCGGGCGGCAACGCCATGCGCACCGGCGCGGGCCCCGCCGGCATCCAGCGCGCCTGGCGCGACATCCACACCGGCCGCGGCCACGCCGCCAACGACCCGGAGCGGGCGCTGCTCATCTACGGCCAGGACGCACTCGGCCTGGAGATCCAGGACGTGATGCTGTGACCGCCTCGTACACATCCGAGAGCACCCAACGCTTCGTGAAGGCCGGCGGCATCCAACTCGCGTACCACGAGGCAGGACCCGCGGACGGGCCCGCCGTGATCTTCCTGCACGGCGGCGGCCCCGGCGCGAGCGGCTGGTCCAACTTCGGCGCCAACCTGCCGGTCTTCGCCGCCGCCGGCTTCCGTACGATCCTCCTCGACCAGGTCTGCTTCGGCGCCAGCGACAAACCCGAGCTCGACGCCGACTACTGGACGGCATCCGCCCGCTGCACCGTCGCCTTCATGGACGAACTCGGCATCCGGCAGGCCGACTTCGTGGGCAACTCGCTCGGCGGCGGCACCGCGGCCCGGCTCGCCCTCGACTTCCCCGACCGCGCCCGCAAGCTCCTCCTCATGGGCCCCGGCGGCATCTTCCTGAACCTCTTCCACGCCGACCCGACCGAGGGCATCCGGCAGCTCTTCGAGTTCAACACCGCCGCCGAGCCGACCCGCGAGCAGATGCGGGCGTTCCTCACCACGCTCGCGTACGACAGGTCGATCGTCACGGACGCCTTCGTCGAGGAGCGCTACCAGCGGGCCATCGACCCCGACGTCCGCCTCGGCACGGCCCGCATGGGCGCCTCCTTCGCCAACCCCGAGTGGGCCGAGCGCACCCAGATCTGGCGCGACGCCGGGAAGATCCCCCACGAGACGCTGCTGACCTGGGGCCGCGAGGACCGCGTCAACCCCATCGACGGCGCGTTCGTCGCCCTCAAGACGATGCCGAACGCCCGTCTGCACGTCTTCCCGAAGTGCGGCCACTGGGCGCAGACCGAGAAGGCCGACGAGTTCAACCGCCTCGCCATCGACTTCTTTACTCACTAAGGAACCCGCATGGACATCCGCGCACTCGGCCACCTGCGCATCGAGACGGCCGACCTCGCCGCCTGGCGCACCTACGTCCTCGACATCCTCGGCATGACCGAGGCCCAGGGCAGCACCGACACGCAACTCAACGTCCGCATCGACGACCGCATCCACCGCTTCCAGTTCGTCGCGGGCACCCAGGACCGGCTGCTCGCGGCCGGGTTCGAGGTGCCGAACGCCCGCGAACTGGCCGTCGCCGCGGCCGAGTTGGAGGCGGCGGGGCACGCCGTGAAGGAGGCCGACGCCGCCACCCTCGCCGACCGCCGCGTCCAGGGCCTGATCCACGTCAGCGACCCCGCGGGCAACCCCCTGGAGATCTACTGGGGCCAGGCCCAGGACCACACCCCGCTCGCCACGCCGCACGGCAACCGCTTCGTCACCGGGACCAGCACGCCGTCGACGGGCGACCTCGGCCTGGGCCACGTCGTCCTCCCCGCCGTGGAGATCGAGGAGGCCGTCGACTTCTACGAGAACCTCCTCGGCTTCCAGCTCCGCGACTCCATGCAGCTGCCGCCGGCCGCCGTCCCCACCGGCAAGCCGGGCCAGGACATGTACCGCATGTACTTCCTCTCCCCGAACCGCCGCCACCACAGCCTCGGCCTCTACCCGGGAGCCCTGCCGCCCGGCATCGTCCACTTCATGGTCGAAGTCGAGCAGCTCGACGACGTCGGCTACGGCCTCGACCGCATGAAGAAGGCCGGCTACCCGATCGCCTCCTCCCTCGGGCGGCACTCCAACGACCACATGGTGTCCTTCTACGCCCAGGCGCCCGGCGGCTTCCAGGTCGAGTACGGCTGGGACGGCCTGGTCGTCGACCCGGAGACCTGGGTGGCCAAGGAGATCACCGCCGACTCCCTGTGGGGCCACGAGTGGAACGGCTGAGCACCCTGGACGCCATCGACCCGGGGGAGTACCGGGACACCCTGTCCCGGTTCGCCTCCGGCGTCACCGTCGTCGCCGGCCTCGACGAGGCCGACGCCCCGGCAGGCCTCGCCTGCCAGTCCTTCACCTCCCTCTCCCTCGACCCGCCCCTCGTCCTCGTCTGCGTCGCCCGTACGTCGACCAGCTGGGCCCGCATCGCGCCCGCGCGGCGGTTCGGGATCTCCGTGCTCGCCGAGGACCAGCGCGCCCTGTGCCGCACCCTCGGCTCCCGCGGCCCCGACAAGTTCGCGGACCTCGACTGGCACACCGGCCGGGACCACGGCAGCGTCCTGATCGACGGCGCCCTCGCCCACCTGGAATGCGAGCTCGAACGCACCGTCGACGGCGGCGACCACGACATCGTCATCGGCCGGGTCACCACGCTCACCACCCCGCGCGCCGACGGCCGCCCGCTCCTCTTCTTCCGCTCCGCCTTCGGCACCGGCCGTTTCGGCACGGACCAGGAAACGGTGGACCTCTTCGCCCAGTGGCTGTGACGCCCGGGACAATGGGCCCGTGCCTACGAAGTCAACGAAGCCCGCGAAGCCCGCGAAGCCCGCGAAGAAGAAGTCCCCGTCGACGAACGCGACGCCCGAGCGGCGCGGCGAGCTCCTGCACACCGCGGCAGAGGTCTTCGCCGAGCAGGGCTACAACGCCACGACCGTCCGCAAGATCGCCGACCACGCGGGCATGCTCGCCGGCAGCCTCTACTACCACTTCGACTCCAAGGAATCGATGCTGGAGGAGATCCTGCGGACCTTCCTCGACGAGCTGTGGTCCGGCTACGACACCGTGCTCGACGACGAACTCGGACCCAAGGAGACCCTGGAAGCCCTGGTCACCGAGTCCTTCCGGGAGATCGACCGGCACCGCGCCGCCGTCGCCATCTACCAGCGGGAGTCCCAGCAGCTCGTCGCGCAGGAACGCTTCGCGTTCCTCGCCGAGTCGCAGCGCAGGTTCGAGAAGACCTGGCTGACCACCCTGGAGCGCGGCGTCGCCGACCAGGTCTTCCGCGCCGACCTCGACATCCGCCTCACCTACCGGTTCGTGCGCGACACCGTCTGGGTGGCGGCGTCCTGGTACCGGCCCGGCGGCCGGCACAGTCCTGAGGAGATCGCGCGCCAGTATCTGTCGATGGTTCTGGACGGGATCGCGGTGCGGTGACGTTGCATGCTAAGATTCATGACGTTGCAGTTTTGGTACCCATAGACTTTATGCGCGCCTGACGGGAATGTTCCTCAGGCGCATTATTGTTTTCACCGGGAAATTTCCCGGTTTCCGGCGTTCACGTGGGCGTTCGTGGAATGGGGACTGCTACCTGTTCTTAAGGAGAACGACATGGCCACCGGTATCGTTAAGTGGTTCAACTCGGAAAAGGGCTTCGGCTTCATCGAGCAGGACGGCGGCGGCGCTGACGTCTTCGCCCACTACTCGAACATCGCCACCTCGGGCTTCCGTGAGCTCCAGGAGGGCCAGAAGGTGACGTTCGACGTCACGCAGGGCCAGAAGGGCCCGCAGGCGGAGAACATCCTCCCCGCCTGATCTCGCTCGTAGATCACTCGACCTCACCGGGCTGACCCGGTGAGATCGGATCGAGCATCACCGGGCCGGGGCCCGCACCGCTACGGTGCGGGCCCCGGTTCCTGCTGTCCCGTCCCGGAAGGCATCGCCGCATGGCCAGTTCTGCCCGCCCGTCCCGCCGCAGTCCCCGTCCCGCAGCCGGGCAGCGCCGCGCCCCCGAGCAGCGTCGCCGGCCACAGTCGGCGCCGCCGAGCGAATTCACCATGCCGGAGAACACCACTCCCGCGCTGCCCGCGGTGGACAGCTTCGCCGAACTCGACATGCCGGGCGTCCTTCTGAAGACGCTGGGTGAGCAGGGCGTCACGGAGCCGTTCCCCATCCAGGCCGCGACGCTCCCCAACTCGCTCGCCGGACGGGACCTCCTCGGCCGCGGCCGCACCGGCTCCGGCAAGACCCTCGCCTTCGGCCTCCCGCTGCTCACCCACACGACCGGCGCCAAGGCCGAGCCGAAGTCCCCTCTCGCGCTCGTCCTCGTCCCCACGCGTGAGCTCGCCCAGCAGGTCACCGACGCCCTCACCCCGTACGCCACCGCGCTGAAGCTGCGCATCGCGACCGTCGTCGGCGGCATGTCGATCTCCCGGCAGGCCGGCGCGCTGCGCCGCGGCGCCGAGGTCGTCGTCGCCACCCCCGGCCGCCTCAAGGACCTCATCGAGCGCGGCGACTGCATGCTCGGCTCGGTGCGCACCACGGTGCTCGACGAGGCCGACCAGATGGCCGACATGGGCTTCATGCCGCAGGTCACCGCGCTCCTGAAGCAGGTCGAGGCGGGCGGCCAGACGATGCTGTTCTCCGCGACGCTCGACAAGAACGTGGACCGGCTCGTCAAGCAGTTCCTCAACGACCCCGTCGTGCACTCCGTCGACCCGTCCGCGGGCGCGGTGACGACGATGGAGCACCACGTCCTGCATCTCCTCGACGAGACCGACAAGAAGGCCGTCACCGCGCGCATCGCCGCCCGTGAAGGACGCGTCCTCCTGTTCGTCGACACCAAGCGCTCCGCCGACCGGCTCGCCAAGCGGCTCCTCGCCACCGGCGTGTACGCGGCTCCGCTGCACGGCGGGCGCAGCCAGCCGCAGCGCAACCGCACCCTGGAGCAGTTCAAGGACGGCCGGGTCACCGCGCTCGTCGCCACGAACGTCGCGGCGCGCGGCATCCACGTCGACGACCTCGACCTCGTCGTCAACGTCGACCCGCCCACCGAGCACAAGGACTACCTGCACCGCGGTGGCCGCACCGCCCGCGCCGGTGAGTCCGGCAGCGTCGTCACCCTGGTCCTGCCCGAGCAGAAGCGCGATGTGCAGCGCCTGATGCGCGACGCGAAGATCCAGCCGCGCACGACGCAGGTCCGCTCCACGGACGTGGAGCTCACGGAGATCACCGGCGCGCGCGAGCCGTCCGGTGTCGCCGTGGCCATAGCCGTGCCGGAGCCGGTCGCTCCCGCCGCCGCGGCCAAGCCGCGCCGCTCCCGCCGCTCCCGCGGGGGATCGGGCAACGGCAACGGCAACGGCAACGGTGGCCGTGCCGCGGGCGCCGGTTCGAGCGCGGGCGCGGG
>NZ_JAOZYC010000190.1:0-43610 GCF_035798155.1 Streptomyces endophyticus
TCAACGGCACCCTGGCCGTCGCGGCAGTCGTCATCTGGCTCCGCGACACCGTCCAAGAGCCATCAGAAGCGCCCTAGCGCCTCAGATCGACTCCAGGCTCCGCCCCGTCGTGCGCGGACCGAGCAGCCGTACGTTCAGGCACAGGATCAGCATCAGCACGCCCGATCCGATGAACACCGCGTCCGCGCCCAGGTCTTCGAGCACGTCGATCGCGATGAACGGCAGCACCACCGAGGTGAGCCGGGACAGCGAGTACGCGATGCCGATGGCGCTGGAGCGCATGCCCGTCGGGAAGATCTCCGTCTGGTAGACGTGGAAGGCGTTCGAGAAGATGTTGGAGCACACGGTGAGCAGGAAGCCCGCCCCGACGATCAGCCAGGACGCCTCCGCGAACCCGAAGACGAGGCCGAACGCGGCGATGCCGAGCGCCGACAGGATGATGAGCGTGCGCCGCTCGATCCGGTCGATGAGCGGCACGGACAGCGCCGAGCCGATCGGGTAGCCGAGGAAGCTGAGGGCCGCGTACGAGAGGGACTCCGTGACGGTGTGGCCCTTGGCCTGGAGCACGACCGGGGCCAGCGAGCCGAAGCCGTAGTAGCCGACGGTCTGCAGGATCTGGAAGATCCACCACATGACGGTGCGGCGGGCGTACGGGGGCTTGAACATGTCGGTCAGCGGAACCTTTCCGCCCTCTACGGAGGGCTCGGCGCGCGGAGCCGGGATCGCCACGGGTTCCGCGTCCACCCGCTCCTCGATGTCCCGCACGACCGCGTCCGCCTCGGCCGTCCGCCCCCGCGAGGCCAGCCAGCGCGGCGACTCCGGCAGCCGGGTCCGCAGGAGCTGGATGAACGCAGCGCCGAGCGCACCCCCGACGAGCAGCCAGCGCCAGCCGTCCACCCCGAACAGCTCCTGCTTGGCGACGAGCCGGGCGCCGAGCAGCGCCGCGACGGGCACGCCGACGAATCCGAGGGTGTAGGCCCAGGCGATGTAACGGCCGCGCACCTTGCGCGGCAGGAATTCCGCCAAGTACGTGTCGACCAGCACCAGTTCGGCACCGAGACCGAGACCGGCGAGGAAGCGGAGCACGGAGAGCTGGGTGGCGTCCTGGGCGAAGGCGCAGGCCAGCGAGAACAGCGAGTAGAGCCCCAGGTTGACCAGGAACATCTTCCGCCGCCCGAAGCGGTCGGCGAGCACGGACAGCACGTTGGCGCCGACGAACATGCCCAGGAACCCGGAGGCGATCAGCCACGACTTCTCGGCGCCCGAGAGCTGCCAGGACTCGGCGAGCGCGGCGGCGAGCACGCCGCCGAGGAACACCTCGTAGAGATCGAAGAAGGCTCCGATGCCGACGATCGCGGTCAGTCGGCGGTGCCACGGACCGACGGGCAGCCGGTCGAGCCTGCGGACCGGGTCCGTCGTGTCGTTCAGGTCCGGGGTGGCGGCAGCCCCCGTGACGCCCTGCTCACTCATGCTCACAGACGTTAGCTGTAAGCGGCAGCTAAATGAAGACCTTGATTCCGCTTCTGACCTGGCGTATTGGGACAGGTGCCCGGCAGGAAAGGGGCAGACGAGTCGGGCTGTACGCCGGGTTCTGTGCCCCGGGACCTCGCGGTCGTCGGGGCGACGGCCATCCATC
This sequence comes from Streptomyces endophyticus, assembly GCF_035798155.1. Lineage (NCBI taxonomy): Bacteria > Bacillati > Actinomycetota > Actinomycetes > Kitasatosporales > Streptomycetaceae > Streptomyces > Streptomyces endophyticus. The sequence continues at coordinate 1,637 of NZ_JAOZYC010000190.1, forward strand.
TACGACCGGCGTTGCCACCGGCCTCCTGCGGTCTACCCGCGAACATCGGGCGGGCAGCCCTCGATCGTCCGCGCAGAACCGTCTCCGAAGAGGCGGTCCCTCTTGACCTTGCTCCAGGTGGGGTTTACCTAGCCGCCTGAGTCACCTCAGGCGCTGGTGGTCTCTTACACCACCGTTTCACCCTTACCGAGGGCCTTGCGGTCCCCGGCGGTCTGTTTTCTGTGGCACTGTCCCGCGGGTCACCCCGGGTGGCCGTTAGCCACCACCTTGCCCTGTGGAGCCCGGACGTTCCTCGGGAGGTTCCGAAGAACCCCACGCGGCCGTCCGCCCGGCTCGTCTGCCGTGCGGCCATCCTACCTGGCGGCGCGGCGGCACCCGTCCGCTTGACCCTGCCGTAGCGTCAACGTTTCTACTGAAGGCATGCGGATCGGAGAACTGGCCCGGATCGTCGGTGTCACCACACGCGCCATCAGGCACTATCACCACCTCGGACTGCTGCCCGAGCCCGAACGGCTTGCCAACGGGTACCGGGAGTACGGGCTGCGGCATGCCATCGAGCTCGCCCGGATCCGGCGCCTGACCGAGCTGGGGCTCGGGCTGCCCGAGGTGCGGGACGTGCTCGCGGAGGACGCGGGGCGCGACCTCGTCGAGGTGCTCGCCGAGCTGGACGCCGATCTGGCCCGGCAGGAGGCCGCCATCCACGAGCGGCGGGCGCGGCTGCGGGATCTGCTGTCCGACGCCGAGCGGGGGCTGCTGCCCGCCGACGGGCCGCTGTCCCCCGAACTGAGCGCGTTCTTCGGCGAGCTGGGGGACGAGCTGCGCGAGTCGCCGATGGCCGTGAAGGACCGCGAGGTGCTCGCCCTCATCGACACGGCGGCGCCGCCCGAGGAGCGCGAGAAGCTGATGTCGGTGCTGCTGCCCGCCCTCTCCGGCCCCGACGCCCTCGCTGCCGCCCGGGACGTGTACGCGCGGCTCGACGCGCTCGCCGACGCCCCGGTGGACGACCCCCGGGTGACCGAGGCGGCGCGGGCGCTGGCCGCGTGCGTACCGCCGGATCTGCCGACCGGCGAGGCACTCGCGGAGGGGAACACCCTGCTCGACACCTTCCTCGCCGACTTCTCCCCCGCCCAGGCCGAGGCCGTCCGGCGTGCGCTGCGGATGGCCGCCGAGGGTGGTGCGCCGTGACGGCGCTGCGGACGTCGCTGCGCGTCCTCGCCTACGCGGCCCTGGCGGCCGAACTGGTCGTCACCGTATGCCTGTTGGCGGGCACGCGGCCGCCCCGTGCCGTCGAGGCGGCGGTCGTCGCGGTGCTCGTCGTCGAGGTCTGCGGGCTCGCCGTGCTGTACCGGCGCGGTGGCCGGGACGCCGTGCGGGAGGTCGTCCCCGCCAAGGTCCGCCGGATCGCCGGGCACGAGCTGCGGGTGTTCGCGAGCCTCCTGCGGTGGGTGGCCCGGCGGCGGCACGGGGTTCCGGCCGGGGCGAGCGCCTTCCCGTACGCGCGCGGCCAGGCCGTGATGATGTATTCGTTCGCGTTCGTGTGCGTCGTCGAGTCCTTCGGGATGTGGGCGCTGCTGCGCGACTGGCCCACGCTCCACCACATCGTCCTGTTCCTCGACGTCTACACGGTGCTGATGGTGCTCGGCCTGCACGCCGCGTCCGTCACCCGGCCGCACGTGGTCACCGCCGACGCGCTGCGGGTGCGCCGGGCCGCCCATGTGGATCTACGGATACCGCTGGAGCGGATCGCTTCGGTGCGCCGCGAGAACAAGTACACGCACACGCCGCGGGAGGGCGAGCTGAATCTGGACGTCGGCGCCCAGACCAGCATCACCCTCGAACTCTCCATTCCCGTACGGCACTTCACGTTCCTCGGGCGCCCGCGGGACATCCACCTGGTGCGGTTGCACGCGGAGGATCCCGACCGGCTCGCGCGCACCCTGGAGCAGCGGCTCACGCCGGCGTGAACAGCACCTTCGCCGTGCCCGGGTCCGCCTGCGCGAGCCGGACCCGCAGCCGCTCCCCCAGCGGCAGCGCGGACGCGCCGCCCTCGACCCGGGCGACGACGGCGGGCTCGGTCAACTGCACGGTACCGACGGCCTGTTCGTGGTCCTTCACGTCCACCACCACCGCGTCGAAGATCTCGCCGACCCGGTGCCTGAGGAGCGCCGCCTCGACGAGGTCGACGCACTCGCGCTCCACGGAGTTGGCGCGCCGGGTCCCGTCCGCCATCTCCTTCGGGAGTTCGTCCAGAGCCGTCAACACCCACTCGGGAACGCCTCGTTCGGCGGACGCGGCCAGGCACAGCTCGGACGTGTAGCGGTCGACGAGGCGGCGCAGCGGGGCCGTGCAGTGGGTGTAGGGCGCCGCGACGGCGGCGTGCGTGGCGAGGGCCGGGGTCTCGCCACCGCGGAAGGCCGTGTAGCCCGCGCCGCGCAGCAGCGTCGTGCACTCCTGGAGAAACGCGGCGTGGTGCGGGACGCGCGGGTCGAGGGAGCGGATCAGGTCGGAGTACGGGACGTGGTGCGGCCACTCGATGTGCAGGGCCTTCGCGGTGCGGCGCAGCCGGCCGACCGCGCCGTCCGGGGCGGCGGGCAGCGTGCGCAGGATGCCGGTGCCCGCGGCGAGCATCAGGTCGGCGGCGGCCATGCCGGTGAGCAGCGAGATCTGGGCGTTCCACGCGTCGGCGGGCAGCGGGGCCCGGTAGGCGAGTTCGTACGCGGTGTCGCTCGCGACGATCTCCTGCTCGGGGACGTCGAGCGAGATGCCGCCGCGCTCGACCTCCAGTTGCCCGCGCAGCAGCCCGATGTCCTTGAGCAGGGCGAGCGGCTCCTCGGCGGTGCCGTCGTCGATGGCCTTCTGCACGCCCGCGTAGTCGAGTTTGGCGCGGCTGCGGACGAGGGCGCGGACGACGTCGGTGGTCTCGGTGCGCCCGTCGGCGTCCAGGTCGATCGTCCACAGGACGGCCGGGCAGGTCTGGTCCGGCAGCAGGCTCGCGGCGCCCTCGCTGAGCACGGTGGGGTGCAGCGGGACCTTCTCGTCGGGGAAGTAGAGGGTGGTGACGCGGCGGTGCGCCTCGGCGTCGAGGGCGCCGCCGGGCGTGACGTACGCCGCGACGTCGGCGATCGCGTACCGCACGCGGTAGCCGCCGCCGGGGCGCCGGGACAGGTGCATGGCCTGGTCGAGATCGGTCGACGTGGGCGGGTCGATCGTGAAGAAGGGGACCGCCGTCTCGTCGCGGTCAGGGAGCCAGGGCGGCGCGGCAGCGACACGCTCCGCCTCCGCGACCACGTCGGCCGGGAACTCCTCGGGCACGTCCAGCTTCGTACGCAGTTCGCGCAGCACGGCGCCGAGCGGCTCCCGCGCCGCGCCGGTCACACGGAGGTGGCGACGGGGCATGGCACGAGCGTAGGCGCGGGTCGCGGGGACGGCACGCCGTAGGCTGGGGCGGCGACGACCGTTGTTCCCGTACGTGCTTGAGGAGTGCCCCGTGCTTGTGCTGTTGCCGCCGTCGGAGGGTAAGGCCGCTTCCGGACGCGGGGCGCCGCTGAAGCCGGAGGGCCTCTCGCTGCCGGGGCTCGCCGAGGCGCGGGCCGCGGTCCTGGACGAGCTGGTCGAACTGTGCGCCGCCGACGAGGAGAAGGCGCGCGAGGTGCTCGGCCTGAGCGAGGGGCTGCGCGGCGAGATCGCCAAGAACACGGAGCTGCGCACGGCGGGCGCGCGCCCGGCCGGCGAGATCTACACGGGCGTTCTGTACGACGCCCTGGACCTGGCCTCCCTCGACGCGGCCGCGAAGAAGCGGGCGGCCACGTCGCTGCTCGTCTTCTCCGGGCTGTGGGGCGCGGTCGGTGTCGCCGACCGGATCCCCTCCTACCGGTGCTCGATGGGCGTGAAGCTGCCGGGGCTCGGCGCGCTCGGAGCGTACTGGCGTGACCCCATGGCCGAGGTGATGCCGGAGGCCGCCGGGAGCGGGCTCGTGCTGGACCTGCGGTCGTCGGCGTACGCGAGCGCGTGGAAGCCCAAGGGCGAGGTGGCGGAGCGGACGGCGACGGTGCGCGTGCTGCACGCGCCGACCCGCAAGGTCGTCTCCCACTTCAACAAGGCGACCAAGGGCCGGATCGTCCGGTCGCTGCTGATGGCGGGGTCCGCTCCGGCCGGACCCGCCGAGCTGGTCGACGTACTGCGGGACCTCGGGTACGTCGTGGAGGTCGAGGAGCCCGCGAAGGCCGGGCGGCCGTGGAACCTGGACGTACTGGTGGACGAGGTCCACTAACGAGATCCGCTCACGCGGTCCACTAGCGAGGTCCGCTCACGAGCCGCACCCGGTTGCAGCATGTGCAACGCCCTTTGCGCATGCTGCATGCGGCGGGGCAGGATGGGGCCATGACCTCGACTGCCGCCGCCTCTGCCGGCTCCGCCTCCGTGCTGGATCTCGCCCCCGTCGTCCCCGTCGTCGTGGTGGAGGACGTCGCCGACGCGGTGCCGCTCGCTCGGGCGCTCGTCGCGGGCGGCCTCCCCGCCATCGAGGTGACCCTGCGCACGCCCGCCGCGCTCGACGCGATCCGGGCGATCGCCGCCGAGGTCCCGGACGCCGTCGTCGGCGCGGGCACCGTGATCTCGCCCGCGAACGTCGCCGACTCGGTGGCCGCGGGCGCCCGCTTCCTGGTCAGCCCCGGCTGGACGGACCTGCTGCTCGACGCGATGAAGGAGTCCGGCGTGCCGTTCCTGCCGGGCGTCTCCACGACGTCGGAGGTCGTGGCGCTGCTCGAGCGCGGCGTGCACGAGATGAAGTTCTTCCCGGCCGAGGCCGCGGGCGGCACCGCGTACCTGAAGTCGCTGGCGGGCCCGCTGCCGCAGGCCCGGTTCTGCCCCACGGGCGGCGTCTCGCCGGCCAACGCGCCCGGCTATCTCGCGCTGAAGAACGTCGGCTGCGTGGGCGGCAGTTGGATGCTCCCGGCCGACGCGATCGCGGCGAAGGACTGGGGCCGGGTGGAGGCCCTGGCCCGCGAGGCGTCCGCGCTGCGCTGAGCCGTCGGCCGAGCTACCTGAGGTGCGCTGTCTCGTTGAGGCAGCGCACGCTCGCGTTCCCGTCCGCGTAGTACGCGACCGTGGTCAGGGACGCCGCCGCGAGCTCCATGCGGAACATCGCCTCGGTCGGGGCGCCGAGCGCGAGGCGCACCAGCGTCTTGATCGGCGTCACATGGCTGACCAGCAGGGCGGTGCGCCCCCGGTACGCGACGGTCAGCCGGTCGCGCGCCTCGGCGACCCGCTCGGCGACCTCTGCGAAGCTCTCGCCCCCATCGGTCGGGGCGGCGTCGGGCGAGGCGAGCCAGGCGTTCAGGTCGTCCGGGTAGCGGGCACCGGCCTCCTTGAACGTGAGCCCCTCCCACGCCCCGAAGTGCGTCTCGCGCAGCCCCTCGTCGACCCGTACGTCGAGCCCGAGCCGCGAGCCGACGGCCTCGGCGGTCTCCCGGCACCGCTTGAGCGGCGAGGCGACGATCACCTCGACGTCCCCGCGCGCGGCCAGGGCCTCGGCGGCGGCAGCGGCCTGCGACCGCCCGACCTCGGACAGCTCGGGGTCCCCGCCCCCACTCCCCGAGAACCGCTTCTCGGGCGTCAGGGCGGTCTCCCCGTGCCGCAACAGGCAGAGGACGGTGCCGGTCATATCGAGCCCCTGCGGCGATTGAGCAGCGGGGTCCGGGGCAGAGCCCCGCGACCGCAACGCCATCCGCCTACAGCCCCGACTCGGACGTCCGCACCAGGATCCGCCGACAGTTCTCGCACCGCACCACCGCATCCGCCGCAGCCGCACGAACCTCGTTCAGCTCCGTGATGTTGAGCTCGAGCCGGCACCCCTCACAGCGCCGCTGGAACAGCTTGGCCGCACCGACCCCGCCCTCCTTCACGCGAAGCTTGTCGTACAGCTTCAGCAGCTCCGCCGGGATCGACCCGGCGACAACCTCGCGCTCCTTGGTGGCGGAGGAGATGTCGGCGTCGAGGACGGTCGCCGCCGCGTCGCGCCGCGAGGCCGCGTCGTCGGCCTTGGCCTGCACCGAGGCGAGCCGCTCGGCCAGCTCGCCCGCGCGCTCCTGCGCGGACTCGCGGCGCTCCATGACCTCGAGGACGACGTCCTCCAGGTCACCCTGGCGCTTGGCGAGCGAGACGATCTCGCGCTGCAGGTTCTCCAGGTCCTTGGGGGACGTGACCGCGCCGGAGTCGAGGCGCTTCTGGTCACGGGCGGCGCGCTGGCGGACCTGGTCGACGTCCTGCTCGGCCTTGGTCTGCTCGCGGGCGCAGTCGCTCTCCTCGGTCGTCGCGGCGACGTGCAGATCGCGCAGCTGCGTGAGGTCCTTGGTCAGCGACTCGACCTCGGCGTGCTCGGGCAGCGAGTGCTTCTTGTGATCGAGCTGCTGGAGGCGGGTGTCCAGGGCCTGGACGTCGAGAAGACGGATCTGGTCGGCGGGCGCGGCGTTCAGTTGGGGGCTCCAAAAGTAGATACAGACTGGGGGTTGGACGCCGCGTGGGCGGTCCAGGGATCGGTGACCGTCTTCGAGACGTGGACCCGCAGGTCCCATCCCGCACGGTCGGAGATCTCGTCGAGCTGAGCTGCGGCCAGCTCGCACCAGGGCCACTCGGTGGCCCAGTGCGCCGCGTCGAGCAGCGCCAGAGGCGTGGTCTCGCGGGCCTCGCTCACCGGATGGTGGCGCAGGTCCGCGGTAAGGAAAGCGTCGACGCCCGCCGCACGCACCTCATCGAAGAGGCTGTCGCCGGAGCCACCGCTCACGGCGATCGTACGCACGGTCGCGTCGAGGTCCCCCGCGACGCGGATGCCCTGCGCGGTGGCCGGCAGCCGGTCGGCGGCGCGGCCCGCGAGCTCGCGCAGCGTCAGCGGGTGATCCAGCTCGCAGATCCGGCCGAGGCCGCGGCGGCCCGTGGGGTCGGTGGGGTCCGGGACCAGCGGGCGTACGACGCGGACGTCGAGCGCGCCCGCGAGTGCGTCGGAGACGCCGGGGTCGGCCTTGTCGGCGTTGGTGTGCGCGACGTGCAGCGCGATGTCGTTCTTGATCAGCGTGTGGACGGCGCGGCCCTTGAAGTGCGAGGCCGCCACCGTCGTCGTACCGCGCAGGTAGAGCGGGTGGTGCGTGACCAGCAGGTCCGCGCCGAGCTTCACGGCCTCGTCGACGATCTCCTGGACCGGGTCGACGGCGAAGAGCACCCGGCCCACCTCGGCGTCCGGGTCGCCGGCGACCGTGCCGACCGCGTCCCATCCCTCGGCGAGGGCCGGGGGCCAGAGGGCGTCGAGCGCGGCGGTTACTTCAGACAGACGGGGCACGCAGACAGGTTACCTGCGCCGCCCACCCCATCCCCAAGCCCGGCCGTCCCGGAAGGGGAGAGCAGGAGAGCACACCGGACGCACCGTTCACAGCCAATTCGGGGCATGGCCCACCTTTCGTGTGAAACGGCGGGCGCGAGGTGCCACGGAGGTTCGTGCGAAAACTAGCGTCGGCCCGAACAAGCGGAGGTGACTGATCCATGACCGCCCTGGCCACCGAACCCACGACGGAGACTCGGGCACGACCGCCGCACACCGGATGTGTGCTCACGGCGGACGCGTCGTACGCGGCGCGCCTCGCACGGCACGGCGCGAGCCCCGACGCATGGTTCCCCGAGCGCTGGACCCTGGACGGACCCGAGCCGTACGCGGTCCCGCTGCCCGGCCCCCAGCCGGAGGAGCCCGGCACCGCCGTGCTGCCCCTGACCGACGGCCGGGTGCTGATCCAGCGCACCGCGGCGGGGCACCACATGTTCTCGCTGCTCTACCCGACGGGCCCCGGCACGGGCGAGGTGCCGCTCGGGGCCGTGGAGTGCGAGGAGCTCACCCTGCTGCCGCCCGCGCCCGACGGGCGGTGTGCCTACGCGCTGGCGGTCGGCGAGAAGTCGACCGCGGTGTGGCAGGTGGCGGGCGCCGGCTTCGGGCCCGAGCTGCTCGCCGAGGTGCCGGGGCACTGCTCGGGCGGGGTCTGGCTGTCCCGCGAGGCCCGGCTGCTCGCGCTCGACCGCGCACCGCCGCACGCGGACGGCGGCGACGGCACCGACGACGGCGACAGCGGCGGCCCGGTGAAGACGGTGGTGGTGGATCTGGACCGGGACGGCGAGGTCTCCCCGCTCCTCCAGATCGCCGACGACAGTGAGGACCGGCTGCTCCTCGCCGATCTCGACAGCGGCCTGATCCTGCTCCGCTCGGACGCCCCGACGCCGGGTGAACTCCGGCTCGGCTGGGGCGTGTTGGGCAGCACGCTACCGATCCGTTTCCCGGAGTCGCTGCGCCTCACCGACTGCGAGCTGACACCCTTCGCCGTCCAGCCCGGCCAGTCGCTGATGCCGGAGGGCTGCGCGGTGGCGCTGCACGTGGCGAGCGCGGAGGGCGGCTCCCCGTGGCTCGGCCTGTGGCGGCCCGCCGAGGGCCGGATGCATCAGGTCGCGGCGCCCGGCGGATGGCTCGCGGGCAGCGGCTTCTTCTCGCGCGACGGGGTGCTCTCGCTCCCGTACGTCACCGAGGACGTGCCCTGCGGTCTGGCGAGGGTCCCCGCGCCCGAACCCGGCACGGAGCGGCGGGAGCCGAAGGAGGGATCCACCCCACCGGAGCCCACGGCGACACGCCCCGTCCCACTGGCGCAGGCGCCCCTCGGTGGCCGTACCACGGACCGTTAGACTTTCCCGGCTGCAACTGAAGGATCTTGTACGTGTTTACGGGGTGAATGTTCCGATGGCGGAAGGCAACGGCACGAATGTCGAGTTCGACGCGGAGGCGACGCGCCATGCGCGGGTCGGCTCGGGTCGGCACCGCGGCGAGGTGTCCTCGCCGCCCATGGCGGGCGGCGACCAGGAGTCGAGGCCGCGCGGGCGGCACCGTGGGGCGCACGCCGACGAGGCGTAACGCTCGACACTCGATGTGAGGAAACGTATCTCTGAGGGGCCCGGCAGTAGCCGGGCCCCTCAGTCGTGCCGGTGGCCTGTCGGCCGGTCGGCCTGTCAGCCGGTCTCAGCCGTGCTTGAGGCCGAGCACCTCCGCGGCCGCGAACGTCTCGTTCGGGGGCCGGTCCTTGTAGTGCGGGGTGAGCAGCGCGTCGAGCTCGTCGTACGTGAACGCGTCCTTGGCCGTGTCGAACTTCGCCTGCACCCTGGGCCGGTCGACGACGGCGACCATGCCGCCGTGCACCACGATCAGCTGGCCGTTGACGTTCCCTGCGGCGGGTGAGGCGAGGTAGCCGACGAGCGGGGCGACGTGTTCGGGCGCGAGCGGGTCGAGCCCGTCCTCCGGCTCGGCGAACCCGGCGAAGACGTCCTCCGTCATCCGCGTACGGGCCCGGGGGCAGATGACGTTGGCGGTGACGCCGTACTTGGCGAGGGCGAGCGCGGTGGAGGTGGTGAGCCCCACGATGCCGCCCTTCGCGGCGGCGTAGTTGGGCTGGCCCGCCGAGCCCGCGAGGAAGGCCTCGGACGAGGTGTTGATGACGCGCCCGTAGACCGGGGCGCCGGCCGCCTTCGAGGCCTCGCGCCAGTGGCGGGCCGCGAAGTGGCTGGTGTTGTAGTGGCCCTTGAGGTGGACGTGGATGACCGAGTCCCACTCCCCCTCGGTCATCGAGAAGATCATGCGGTCGCGGAGGATGCCGGCGTTGTTGACGAGGATGTCCAGTTGGCCGTAGGTGTCGATCGCCAACTGGACGAGTTCCCCCGCCTGTTGGTGATCGGCGACATCGCCGATGTGCGCGGTGGCGGTGCCGCCCGCGGCCTCGATCTCCGCGACCACCTGCTCCGCGGGGCCTGCCGTGGCCTCGCCCGAGCCGTCGCGGCCCGGTTGGCCGAAGTCGTTGACGACGACGTTGGCGCCGAGGCGGGCGAGTTCCAGGGCCTCGGCACGGCCGAGGCCGCGGCCGGCGCCGGTGACGATGGCCGTCCGGCCGGTGAGCGGCGTTGACATACGGTTCGGCTTCCTCTCGTTGGGTGGGCAAATCAAGCCCCTGCGGCGATTGAGCAGCGGGGTCCGGGGCAGAGCCCCGCGACCGCAACGCCGGTGCGGCGCAACTACAGCTCGATACAAGTCCGCAGCGCGACACCCGTGCGCATCTGGTCGAGGGCCTCGTTGATCTCCGACAGGGGCACCCGGTGCGTGATCAGGGACTCCAGGTCGATGCGGCCCGCCCGCCACAGGGCGATCGCCCGCTCGTAGGACTGCAGGACGTCACCGCCGCCGTACATCGACGGCAGGATCTTCTTCTCGTCGAAGAACAGCTCGAACATGTTGAGTTGAAGGAAGTCGTCCATGGCCCCGGCGCCGACGACGCAGAGCGTGCCGCCGCGTCGCGTCGTCTCGTACGCCGTGCGGGCGGTGGCGGACTTGCCGACGACCTCGAAGACGTAGTCGAAGCCCTCGCCGCCGGTGACGTTCTGCTTGGCGTCGGCCAGCTCGTCCGGGGAGATCGCCTGCGTCGCCCCGAACTTGAGGGCCGACTCGCGCCGCGACTCCACCGGGTCGACGGCGACGATCTGCGCCGCGCCCTTGAGCCGCGCGCCCTGGATCGCGGAGATGCCGACGCCGCCGCAGCCGATGACGGCGACGGACGAACCCGCCTGCACATCCGCGGTGTTGATCGCGGCACCGAGTCCTGTGGTGACGCCGCAGCCGATGAGCGCCGCGATGTCGAAGGGCACGTCGTCGGGGATCGGCACGGCGCACGCCGCGTTGACCACGACCTCCTCGGTGAAGGTTCCGGTCCCGGCGAAGCCGAAGACGTCACCGCCGGGGCGCTTGAAGTTGGGAGTGCCCGCGTTCATGAATCCGGCGAGGCAGAGTTCGGTCTGGCCGCGCTTGCAGGCCGGACAGCTGCCGCAGGCGGGCAGCCAGCACATCAGGACCCGCTGGCCCGGGGTCAGGTTCGTGACGCCGTCGCCGACCTCGACGATCTCGCCCGCGCCCTCGTGTCCGGGGATGAACGGGGCCGGCTGCGGCAGCACCCCGTTCATCGCGGAGACGTCGGAGTGGCACAGGCCCGTGGCGCGCAGCCGGACCCGCACCTTGCCCGGGCCGAAGCCGACCGCCTCGACGTCGTCCAGTACCTCGAGTTTGTCCTGGCCTATCTCGTGCAGTACGGCTGCTCGCATGGCGTGCGGCTCCTTCGTACGTTGGTGTCCCTTTACCGGTGGTCAGTTGTGGTCGACGAGCGTGTCCGCGAGTACCGGCGCGTCCTCGCGCTCCACCGCGGTGACCGTCACCTGCACCTGTCCCGGCCGCTCCCACATGCGGACGCGCAGCGTCTCGCCGGGGAAGACGATCCCGGCGAAGCGCGTGCTGTAGCGGGTGATGCGGGAGACGTCGCCGCCGAGGGCCGTGTCCGCGACCGCCTTCAGCGTCATGCCGTAACTGCACAGCCCGTGCAGGATCGGCCTGTCGAAGCCGGCCAGCTTGGCGAACTCCGGGTCGGCGTGCAGCGGGTTCCAGTCGCCGGAGAGCCGGTAGAGGAGGGCCTGGTCCTCGCGGATGGTCCGCTCGACGGTGCGGTCGGGGGCGCGCTCGGGGACCTCCAGGCGCTCGGACGGCCCGCGCTCGCCGCCGAATCCGCCCTCTCCGCGCACGAAGATCTGGGAGTCGCTGGTCCACAACGGGCCGTCCGCGTCGGCGACTTCGCTGCGCAGCACGAGCACGGCCGCCTTGGTCTTGTCGTAGACGGCGGCGACGCGCGAGGTGGTGGTCGCGCTGCCCTTGACCGGGATGGGGCGGTGCAGCTCGATGGTCTGCCCGCCGTGCAGCACGTGGGCGAGGTTCACGTCGATGCCGGGCGCGGACAGGCCGCCGACGACGCCCATGCCGGCGCCCGCGACGGTCGCGAAGCTCGGCAGGACGTGCAGCTTCGACTCAAGGGTGTAGCGCAGCTCGTCGGGGTCGGTGGCGGGGGTGCCCGCACCGAGGCCCAGGTGGTAGAGCTGGACGTCCTTGTGGTCCCAGGTGATCTCGGCGGACCTGGGCTCGGCGGCTACGGCCTTCGCGGCGTCGATGGGCATAGAGGCAAACGCTCCTAAGGCTGGTCGAAGACCTCGGTGCGACCGTCCGCACCGTCGGCCGCACCGAGGTCGTCACGGGCCGGGTAGAACCTGTTCCAATTCCCCCGGCGCCCCCATGTATAGCCAAGAGCGCATCGCTTGGGAAGGGCCACAGCGCACCTTTCTGACGGTACGTCAGAAAGTCGGCAGTGACATTTGTACCGGCGAGGTGCGGACAACCGCATCTGCCGCCGCCCGGGCCGCCGTCCGTAGCGTCAGCGTCATGAAGACGACGAAGGCAGCGGCCGTCTCCTTCACGGGGGCCGTCAAGACGTTCGGTGAGGTACGGGCCGTGGCCGGCCTCGATCTGGAGATCGCGGCGGGCGAGACCGTGGCGCTGCTCGGCCGCAACGGCGCCGGGAAATCCACCTCGCTCTCCCTCCTGCTCGGCCTGGACGAGCCCGACGAGGGGCACGTGGAGCTGTTCGGCACGGCGCCGCAGGACGCGGTGCGGGCCGGGTGGGTCGGCGCGATGCTCCAGGAGGGACGGGCCGTGCCCCGGGTCACGGTCGCCGAGCTGGTCTCCTTCGTGGCCGGGCGGTACCCGCACCCCATGGACGTACGGGAGGCGCTGCGGCTCGCCGGGATCGAGGAGCTCGCCGGGCGCCGGGTCGACAAGCTGTCGGGCGGGCAGACACAGCGCGTGCGGTTCGCCGTGGCGCTCGCGGGCAGCCCGGCGCTGCTGGTGCTCGACGAGCCGACCGCCGCGCTCGACGTCGAGGCGCGGCACGCCTTCTGGGCGTCGATGCGGGCGTACGCGCGGCGCGGGCACACCGTTCTGTTCTCCACGCACTACCTGGAGGAGGCCGACGCCAACGCCGACCGGATCGTGGTGATCGACCACGGCCGGGTCGTCGCCGACGGCAGCGGCGACGAGCTGCGCAGGGCGGGCGGCGGCAGCCTCGTCTCCTTCGACCTGGCGGGGCGCGGCACGGCGGGGCTCGAACTGCTGCCGGGAGTGACGTCGGTGGAGGTGCGCGGGGACCGGGCCCGGCTGCGCACCGAGGACTCCGACGCGGCGGTGCTCGCGCTGGCCGCCCAGAGCCTCGTACGGAACCTGGAGGTCAAGACTGCTTCCCTGGACGACGCGTTCATGGCCCTGACCGCGGCCCCCGGCGCCTCCGCAGACCTCGACGAGCTCGACGATCCCGACCCCCTGGAGCGTGTGTGATGTGGGACTACCTGCGGCTCGAAGTGAAGCGCACGCTGCGCGACGGACGGTTCGTGCTCGGCACGATCGCGATGCCGGTGATGATGTACCTCCTGTTCACGAACATCGGTTCCACGGACGGGAGCTGGCGTACGGCATCGATGGTCGGCATGGCCGCGTACGGGGCGCTGGGCGCGGCCCTGAACACGGCGGGCGGGGTCGCCGAGGACCGGGCGATCGGCTGGCTTCGGCAGCTGCGGATCACGCCGATGACGCCGCGCCAGGGCGTACTGGGCCGGGCACTGACCGGGGCGGTGACGGTACTGCCCGCGGTCCTCGCGGTGATGCTGGCGGGCGCGCTGGTCAACGGCGTACGGATGGACGCCTGGAAGTGGCCGGCGATCGCGGTGCTGCTGTGGCTGGGCTCACTGCCGTTCACGATGCTGGGCCTCGGCAATGGCTACCGGCTGACCTCGCAGGCCCTGGGCGGCGTCAACATGCTCTGCTACCTGGGGCTCGCGGTGCTCGGTGGGCTGTGGTTCCCGGTGGCGCTGTTCCCCCAGTGGCTCCAGCAGATCTCCTCCTTCACGCCCACCAACCGCTTCGCCCAGCTCGGCACGGCCGTCGCGGACGGCCACGCGCCGTCCGTGGCGGCGCTCGTCGTGCTCACCGGCTGGCTGCTGGCCTTCGGTTCGTACGCTGTGGTCTCGTACCGCAGGTCCGCGCGCACCATCTGAGCTACGGGGGTCGGCCATGGCGTCGAGGAACAGGATCGGCAGCGGGATCCGCGCATGGCGGGACGCGCGGGACGAGTGGAAGGCCGACTACGCGCGGGTGAAGGCGGACCGCCGCCAACACGGCAGGCCGGCCGAGGAGTTGGGCCCGCCGCCCACCGGCTTCGCGCTGCTGCCGTGGCTGCTGATGGGGCTGGGCGCCGCGTCGAACCTCGTCCAGGGCAAGACGCCGCACCCGTGGGTCGGCGGCGCGGGCCTGCTCGTCTTCAACTCCCTCTACGTGTACGTGGTGTTCAGGGCGTTCCACAAGGAGACGCGGCGGGCCACGTCGACGCGGGCCGCGGTCGCCGCGATGGGGCTGCTCACGTGCGGGCTCGCCGGGGCGTACGGGGGCAGCTGGCTGGCGCTCTTCCCGCTGCTCGGGCTCGCGGTCGGGGCGGTGGCGCGGGGGCGGCACCTGGGGAAGGTCGGGCTCGCCCTCACGGTGCTCGCGGGCACGGTGTCCGGGCTGCGCGACGGGTGGGACGCGGTGAGCGTCGCGTACGGCACGTTCCTGTCCACGATGGTGACGGCGGCGATCCTGTCGCTCTCCGAGACGGTACGTGAACTGCGCGACGCCAGGGAGGAGTTGGCCCGCCAGGCCGTCGAGCAGGAACGGATGCGCTTCTCCCGCGACCTGCACGACCTGCTCGGCCACACGCTGTCGGTGATCGTGGTGAAGTCGGAGGCCGCGCGGCGGCTCGCACCGAGCAGCATCGACGCGGCCCTTGAGCAGGTCACCGACATCGAGGCGGTCGGCCGGCAGGCGCTCACCGAGATCCGGGAGGCGGTGACCGGCTACCGCGAGGGCAGCCTCTCCACAGAGCTGGACCGGGCCCGCTCGGCCCTCACGGCGGCGTCCGTCGAACCCGTCGTACGCCAGTCGGGCCCGCCCCTGTCGGCGCGGACGGAGGCGCTCCTCGGGTGGGTGGTGCGGGAGGCGGTGACCAACGCGATCCGCCACAGCGCGGCGACGAACTGCACGATCACGGTGGAGGGCACGGCGGACCGGGTCCGCCTTCGGGTGACCGATGATGGGGTGGGGCCCTCCGCAAGTGCCGGGGTTTCCGGGGGGACCGGGCTCAAGGGGCTGGCGGAGCGGCTCTCGGCCGCGGGCGGTTCCCTGCGCTCGGGCGAGGCCCCACGGGGCGGCTTCGAGGTGCGGGCGGAACTCCCCACGGGGGACCGCGAACCCACACTGGCCGCGCCCGCGTGATCCTTCGTCCCGGTCCGCCGTCCCCCGCGGCGGAGCCCGGAACCCGTAATCTCTGCACCGTGACCGAGATGCCGCAGGACCATCGTCCGGCCAAATGCATCCGCGTACTGCTCGCGGAGGACCAGGGCATGATGCGGGGCGCGCTCGCGCTGCTGCTCGGGCTTGAGGCCGACCTGGAGGTCGTCGCCCAGGTCGCCAGGGGCGACGCCATCGTCGACACGGCCCTCGAACACCGCCCCGACGTCGCCCTCCTCGACATCGAGCTCCCCGGCCGCAGCGGCCTCGACGCCGCCGCCGAGCTGCGCGACGAGGTCCCGGACTGCCGGGTCCTGATCCTGACCACGTTCGGCCGCCCCGGGTATCTGCGGCGGGCGATGGAGGCAGGGGCCGCCGGGTTCCTCGTCAAGGACGGGCCGGTCGAGGAGCTCGCCGAGGCGATCCGCAAGGTGCTGCGCGGGGAGACGGTCATCGACCCGGCGCTGGCCGCGGCGGCGCTCGGCGCCGGACCGAGTCCGCTGACCGCGCGCGAGGCGGACGCGCTTCGGGCGGCGGCGGACGGGGCGACCGTCTCCGACATCGCCGGGGAGTTGCATCTGTCGGAGTCGACCGTGCGGAATTATTTGTCGTCGGCGATCGGGAAGACGGGGGCGCGGAATCGGACGGAGGCGCTTCGGGCTGCCTCCGAGAAGGGGTGGCTGTAACGGGGTTGCGGTCGCGGGGCGCTGCCCCGGACCCCGCTGCTCAATCGCCGCAGGGGCTTAATTGGGCCCGCCGCTCAATCGCCGGCGGGGCTTGATCGCATGCCCGCCAGCAGTACCGTCGCGGCTACTACCAATATCGCCGAGCCGGTCGCGAATGCCCCCGCGTACCCCCTCGTCAGTGCGGTCGGGTCCACCGAACCCGCGGAGCGGCTCGTTGCCACCGTCGACAGGATCGCCAGGCCCAGTGCACCGCCCAGTGTGCGGGACGTGTTGACGAGGCCCGAGACCAGGCCCGCGTCGCCCGGCGCGGCTCCGGACGTCGCCAGTGACGCCAGCGGTGTCATCGCGCAGCCGGCCCCCGCCATCATCACGATTCCGGGCAGCATGATCGTGGTGACGTACGCGCCGTCCGCGCTCATCGTCGACTGCCACAGGAATCCGGCCGCGGTCACGAGCACGCCCACCACCGCCACGTTCCGCGCGCCGTACCGGGGCATGAGGCGCGGCGCGAACTTCGAGCCCGCGACGACCGCCAGCGAGCTCGGCACCAGCCCGAGGCCCGCCTCGATCGGCGTGTAGCCGAGCACGTTCTGCGCGTACAGCGTCATGAAGAACCACATGGCGAACGAGCCCATGCCGCACACGAACATCGCCGCGTTCGCGACCGCCACCGAGCGCACCTTGAACAGGCCCAGTGGCATCAGCGGCACCCGCGTGCGTGCCTCCACCACCAGGAACGCGACGATCAGCAGCAGCGCGATCCCCAGTGGCACCAGCGTCGCGGCAGCGCCCCAGCCCTGCTCCTCCGTCTGCACGATGCCGTACGCGAGGACCGCCGTGCCCGCCGTCACGAGCACCGCGCCGGGCAGGTCGAGCCGGCGCTCGCCGCCCGCGCGGGACTCCCGGATCCAGCGGGCCGCCGCCGCGAGGACGACCGCGCCCAGCGGAACGTTGATCAGGAGCACCCAGCGCCAGTTCAGCCCCTCGGTGAGGACGCCGCCGACGAGCCCGCCGGCCGCTCCGCCGCCCGCGCCGACCGCCGTCCACGTCGCGATGGCCCGCGCCCGCGCGGCCCCCTCCGGGACGGCGGAGGTGAGGATCGTCAGGGTCGACGGTGCGAGGACCGCCGCTCCCAGGCCTTGCACCGCCCGCGCCGCGAGCAGTTGCCAGCCCTCCTGCGCGAGCCCGCCCGCGAGCGACGCGAGCGTGAACAGGCCGAGCCCGACCAGGAACATCCGCTTGCGGCCGAAGAGGTCGCCGGCCCGGCCGCCGAGGAGCATGAAGCCGGCGAACGCGATCGAGTACGCGTTCACCACCCACTGCAGCCCGCTCGCGCTGAGCCCGAGGTCGGTGCGCATCGACGGCAGCGCGACGTTCACGACGGACACGTCGAGGACGACGAGGAACTGCCCGGCGCAGGCCACGGCCACCACCAGCCAGGCGGGCGGGGCGGCGGGCGTCCGCCCACGGGAACGTATCGCGTCGTCGGAGGCCGCTGTGGAAGCGGCGTCGGGGGGAGTCTGGGCCATGCGTGTCATGGTCTCAGTCGCCCGGCACCCCGTACATCCGGATTTCGCCGCAGACGCCGTGGGCCGCCCGGCATAGGTCCGTGGTCCTAGGGCCTGCCGCGGGCCCCTTCATGCCCGGCGCAGCATCGTCACCACCGCCGCGCCGCCGAGGCCGATGTTGTGCGCGAGGCCGACCCGCGCGTCCGGCACCTGCCGCGGGCCCGCCTCGCCCCTCAACTGCCAGGTCAGCTCGGCCGCTTGGGCGATGCCGGTGGCGCCCAGCGGATGGCCCTTGGAGATGAGGCCGCCGGAGGGGTTCACCACCCACTTCCCGCCGTACGTCGTCGCTCCCGACTCGACGAGCTTGCCGGACTCGCCCTCCGCGCACATGCCGAGCGCCTCGTACGTGAGGAGTTCGTTGATGGAGAAGCAGTCGTGCAGCTCGACGACGTCCACGTCCTCGATGCCGAGGCCCGACGTCTCGTACACCTGCCGCCCCGCCTCCCGCGACATCGGCTGGCCGACCACGTCGATGCACGAGCCGGACGCGAAGGACTCCTCCGTGTCCGTCGTCATCGACTGGGCGGCGATCTCGACCGCCTTGTCGCCCAACCCGCGTTCCTCCACGAAGCGTTCGGAGACGACGACCGCCGCTGCTGCGCCGTCCGAGGTGGGCGAGCACTGGAGCTTCGTCAGCGGCGTGTGGATGGTCTTGGCGGCGAGGATCTCGTCGACCGTGTACGCGTCCTGGAACTGGGCGTACGGGTTGTTCACCGAGTGCCGGTGGTTCTTGGCGCCCACCGCCGCCAACTGCGCCTCGCTCGTGCCGTACCGCTCCATGTGCTCGCGCGCGGCGTCGCCGAAGATCTGGGCGGTGGGCGGCGTCATCTCGAAGCCGTGGCGGGCCGCCATGATCCCGTAGTGCCGGGCGACGGGTGAGGTCTTGAAGTCCGAACCCGCGTCCGCTCCCCCGCCCAGCGCGCCGCGCTGCATCTTCTCGAAGCCGAGCGCGAGCACGCAGTCGCTGATCCCGCCCTCGACGAACTGGCGGGCCATCATCAGCGCGGTCGAACCCGTCGCGCAGTTGTTGTTGACGTTGTAGACCGGTATGCCGGTCAACCCCAGTTCGTAGGCGGCACGTTGGCCGGCCGTCGACGCCTGGAAGCAGTAGCCGACGGGGGCCTGCTGGACGTCCGCGTAGGAGATCCCGGCGTCGGCGAGGGCCGTGGTGCCCGCCTCCTTCACCATGTCCCAGTACTGCCAGTCCCGCGTCTCGGGCTTCTCGAACTTGGTCATGCCGACGCCGACGATGTACGACTTCATGGTTGCGCAGCCCTCCTGCCACTACCTTCATTAACTGACGGTTCGTCAGATAGTGGCAGGGTGAGCCGTCCAACGGAAGGCCTCAGGGGCCCAGCAAGCGGTCGATCTCCGCCTCCCCGTAGCCGATTTCAGCCAGTACCTCCCGGCTGTGCTGGCCCAGCGTCGGCGGCGCGGAGCGCACCGCCGGGCGCGCGCCGCGGAACGTGACGGGGAACGCGACCTGCTCCAGCGGCCCCACGTCCGGATGGTCGACCTTCTGCACCATGTCGAGGGCCGCCGTCTGCGGGCAGTCGTAGACCTCGTCGAGGGTACGGATGGGGGTGACGGGCACGCCGAGGGGCTTCAGCAGGCTCACCCAGTGGGCCACCGGCTCGTCGACGAGGACCGCCTCCAGCTTGGCGTTCAGGGCCGTACGGTGCGTCACCCGGTCCCGGTTGCTCACGAAGCGCTCGTCGTCCGCCCACTCCGGGTGGCCGAGGGCGGTCACGAGGCGGCGGAACAGCGCGTCGTTGCCGACCGCGATCACGAAGTGCCCGTCGGCCGCCCGGTACGCCTGGTACGGGACGAGGCTGGGGTGTCCCGAGCCGAGCCTCGCGGGGCGCTCACCCGTCGCGAAGTAGCCCGTCGCCCAGTTGATGTGCAGGGCGAGCTGGGACTCGTAGAGGGAGGTCGTGACGTACTGGCCGCGGCCCGTGCGCTCGCGCTCGACGAGGGCCGCGTTCACGCCGATCAGGCCGAAGAGGGCGGCCCCGAGGTCGCCCATCGCGTAGCCCGCCTTGACCGGGGGTCCGTCGGGTTCGCCGGTGAGCGACATCAGTCCGGCCGACGCCTGCGCCACCATGTCGTAGCCCGGTTCGTCGCGCAGCGGTCCCGTGTCGCCGAAGGCCGAGATGTGCAGGATGACCAGGCGCGGATAGCGGGCGCTCAGCTCCTCGTAGTCGAAGAGGCGGGCGAGCGAGGAACCGGGACGGAAGTTCTCCACCATGACGTCCGCGTCGGCGAGCATCCGGTGCACGGCCTCCTGCCCTGCCTCCGACTTGAGGTCGAGGGCCACCGAGCGCTTGTTGCGGTTGGCCGCCAAGTAGTAGGTGGCGTCGGGGCCGTTGAAGGGCGGGCCCCAGGAGCGGGTGGGGTCGCCGCCCTCGGGGTGCTCGACCTTGATGACGTCGGCGCCGAGGTCGGCGAGCGACATGGTGACGTAAGGACCCGCGAGGATCTTCGACAGGTCGACGACCTTCATGCCGGTCAGGGGCGTGTCAGGCACGGTGGGGCTCCTGGAGCTCGGCGAGCGGGACCTGTCCACCGTCGGCCAGCGCGGCGAAGTGGTCCAGGGCGGTGCGGGGCGGCGCGTCCGGGTCGTCGGCGAGCGCCGTGTAGGTACGGGCGACGAGCAGCGCGCGGCCGTCGCCGCTCGTACGGGCCTCGTGCTCGGCCTGCTCGTACAGGAGCGTCTCCATGACGGCGCGGGTGAGCTCGTCGGCGTAGCGGCCGATGCGCATCTCCTGTTCGTCCGCCGGGAGTTCAAGGAGGGCGTCGCCCTTCTTGCGGAGGAGCTCCCAGCGGTCGCCGGGCAAGGTGTCGGCTCGGAAAAGTGTCGCACTGACAGGTGTCAGTGCGACACTTTCCGCAGCAGGCACCTCTTCCGGCGCGACACGCGGGCTGCCGTACGTGTCGGCGAGGGTGTGGTGGGCGTTCTGGCGGCGCATGCAGCGCAGCACGTCGAGGGCGATGACGTTCGACGAGCCCTCCCAGATGGACCCGAGGTGGGCGTCGCGGACGAGCCGCGGGTTGACCCAGTCCTCGATGTAGCCGTTGCCGCCGCGGATCTCCATGGCCTCGCCGGTGACGGTGCGGGCGCGCTTGCACAGGGTGTGCTTGGCGAGGGGGGTGAGGACGCGGACGAGCGCGCGGGCACTCTCGTCCCCCTCGTCGGCGGCGGTCAGACGGGCCGCCGCTTCCAGCACCAAGTGCAGCGCCGCCTCGGTGTCGAGGATCATCGGGAGCAGCGTCGCCCGCATCAGCGGCTGGTCGAAGAGGGGCTTGCCGAAGACGTTCCGTACGCGGGTGTGGTCGACGGACTCGCGGACGGCGCGGCGCATCAGGGCCGTGGCGCGCATGGCGTTGGAGAGGCGGGAGACGTTGAGCATCTCGGCCATCTGCCGGAATCCGTTGGCGAGTTGACCGACGGGGGTGGCGTACGCCTCTTCCAGTGTCACCTCGCCGCTGGCGATGGAGCGCGACCCCAGCTTGTCCTTGAGCCGGTCGATGCGGATGGCGTTGCGGCTGCCGTCGGGGCGCAGTCGCGGCACGAGGAACATGCCGAGGCCGCGCGTGCCTTCCCCCTGGCCGGGGACGCGGGCGAGGGTGAGGATCACGTCGGCGGACGGGTTGGAGGCGAACCACTTCTTGCCGCTGAGGGTCCAGTGGTCGCCCTGGTCGGTGGCGACGGTCTCGGTCAGCCCGACGTCCGTGCCGCCCTGCTTCTCCGTCATGAACATCGCGCCGGTGGACCGGAGTTCGGGGTCCGTGGAGGAGAGGGCGGCGATCTCGTCGGCGTACCGCTCGGGGTCGAAGAGGCGCAGGATGCGGGCGGCGGAGTCGGTCATGGACAGCGGGCAGGCCATGCCGAACTCGGACTGTACGTAGAGGTAGGACAGGGCGTACTTGACGGTGTGCGGGACCTTGGTGGGCCAGCCGAGGACGCCGGGCCTGTGGGACATGCCGGCGAGGCCGAAGCGCTCGTAGGCGATGGCGGCGACCTTGTCGTGGGCCGGGTGGAAGGCGATCTCGTCGACGCGGGTGCCGTCGGCGGCGTACTGGACGAGCTTCGGCGGATTCGCGTCGGCGAGGGCGGCCTGCCGGTCGAGCTCCCCGGCGGCCAACTCCCCGAGCTCGGCGAGCAACGGCTCGACCCGGCCACGATCCTCCGCGGACAGCACGCGCCCGAGGAGAGGACGCAGGACGGGATCACGGTCGGCGTAATTCAAGAGGGAACCTCCAGATCAGGTGGGTACATCAAGCCCCGCCGGCGATTGAGGCGCGGGGTCCGGGGCGGAGCCCCGTGTCGTCGGGACGCCGGGGCGCGTCAGATCCGGTCCGGGCCAACAGCGGCAGCACCCCCGCAAGGGTGATCGCCGTATAGGCAAGGCCGAGCGCGACCACCGGCCAGATCGAGTCGAAGGCGTTCAGGAGATACTGCGAGACGATCGGCGCGGTCCCGGCGAAGAGCGTCGTGCACAGCTGGTACGACAGCGACATGCCGGTGTAGCGGACTTCGACGGGGAAGACGCGGGCGAGGATCCCGGCGAGCGCCGCGTAGTACATGGCGTGCGGGAAGGTCGCGAGGCCCATACCGAGGACGGCGAGCCAGAAGTTGCCGGTGCCGACCAGCATGAACATCACCGGCAGCACCACGAATTCGGGGATCAGCATCCACAACACGGCCTTGCGGACCGGCCACTTGCTCGCGAGCACCGCACCGAAGGGCTGCACGATCACCTGCACCACGAGGGCGAGCGCGATGACGGTGAGGAACGTCGACCGGTCGAAGTCCAGGTCGGACGTGGCCCACGACAGGGCGAACGTCGTCTTCACGTAGGTGATGGCGACACCGGCGGTACCCGCGAGAACACCCAGGAACACCAGCAGCGGATAGCGGGTGAGGACGGTCTTGATGGGCAGCTTGACCGGCTTGTTGCGGGCGAGCGCGGCCCGCATCTCGGGCGTCTCCGCGAGCTTCAGCCGGATGAAGAGCCCGACCGCGACGAGCACGGCGGAGAACAGGAACGGCACGCGCCAGCCCCACGACTCGAAGGCGGCGTCCGGGAGCTGGGCGATGCCGAGGAAGGAGAGCGTGGCGAGCAGATTGCCGACCGGCGAGCCCTGCTGGGCGAACGCCCCGTACAGCAACTTCCGCTTGGGCGGGGCGTATTCGGTGGCGATGAGCACGGCGCCGCCCCATTCACCGCCCATCGCGACGCCCTGGATCATGCGCAGGAGCACGAGCAGGATCGGAGCGGCTGCGCCGATCCGGTCGTAGCCGGGCAACAGGCCCACGCAGAAGGTGGCGCCGCCCATCATGGTGAGCGTGGTGATCAGGGCCTTCTTGCGGCCGTACCTGTCACCGAAGTGCCCGAAGATCAGGCCGCCGAGGGGGCGGGCGAGGAAGCCGACCCAGAACGTGGCGAAGGCGGCGAGCGTGCCGACGGCGGGCGAGGCGTCGGCGAAGAAGATCTTGCCGAGGACCAGCGCGGAGGCCGATCCGTAGATGTAGAAGTCGAACCACTCGATGGTGGTGCCGACGAACGCGGTGACTCCGGCGCGGCGGGCGTCCCGGGCGAGGGCCGGATCGGGGGCGGGGGCGTCGTGCTGCATGCGAGCGTCCTCTCGGTGCGGCGGATCCCGCCCGTGTGGGCACGGACACCGCGGCCCGTGCACGCTCCGTCGCGAGACGCGGATCACTCTGCCCCCACGCATTAGGCGCTGTCCAAGACCAATTCCGGGGCCGATTGAGCTGCGATCGCGCGCAATCAGCTCCCGGGCTCCGAAGCCGCCGGGGCGTCCCCCGGCGTCGGCAGCACGTCCTGCGCCACCCGCAGCACCGCCTTCAGCGCCGCCGACGGATTGCCGCTGCGCCAGCCGAGCGCGATCGGCAGGACCGGCACCTCGTCCCCGGCCAGCGGCCGGAACACCACGTGTTCCAGGTGGATGTTGCGCGCCGACTCGACGACGACCGCGACACCGACGCCCGCACCGACGAGCGCCAGCATGTTGTACGAGTCCGGGGCCTCCTGCGCGATCCGGGGCGCGAACCCGGCGTCGTGGCACGCCTGCACCACGGCGTCCCGCACCGCCGACTCACGGGACAGCGGGAACGTCACGATGGGCTCGTCCGCGAGCGCCCGTACGGGAACCTCGGCGAGGTCGGCCAACGGATGACTGTCGGGCAGGGCGATGACGAGGCGCTCCATGCGGACGACCCGGGCGGTGATGCCGCGCCGCACCGGGAGCGCCACGAAGCCGATGTCGAGGGTGCCGTCGGTGACCCGGCGCAACGCCTCGCCGCTGTAGGTCTGACCCTCCAACACCAGCTCGATACCCGGGAGTTGGGAGGTGACGGCACGGGTGAGCAGCGGCAGCGCCGCGTAACTGCTGGCCCCGGCGAAGCCGACGGACACCCGCCCGACCTCACCCAGGTGCGCGGCCCGCACCGTCCTGTGCACGGCGGAGGCGTCCGCGAGCAGCCGCCGGGCCGGCTCCACGAGCGCCTGCCCGGCGGACGTGAGACGGACGGTGCGGGTGGTGCGATCGAAGAGCTTCACGCCCAGGTCACGTTCGAGCAGCTTGATCTGCTGACTGAGCGGCGACTGCGCAATGTGCAGCCGCTCCGCAGCCCGCCCGAAGTGCAGCTCTTCCGCTACCGCCACGAAGCCGGTGAGGTGTTTCAGTTCCACGGAACGAGGCTACGGGGCCATATCGGTTCGGCTAATCCCTCGGCAGACCCAGGATCCGCTCCGCCACCACGTTCAGCTGCACCTGTGTCGTGCCGCCGGCAATCGTCAGGCAGCGCGACAGCAGGAACCCGTGGAGTGCCCGCTCTCCCGGGCCCTCGCGGAGCGCCCCCGCCGGGCCGAGCAGTTCGAGTGCCAGCTCCGCGATCTTCTGCTGGTGCGGCGTCTGCACCAGCTTCCGTACCGAGGCGCCGGCGCCGGGCTCCTCCCCTGCCACCTGGAGCATGGTCGTACGCAGACCGATGCAGCCGAGCGCGTGCGCCTCCGCCGCGAGGGCGCCGATGCGGGCCCGGTACGCCCCGTCCAGGTCACCCGCCCGGGCGAGCAGCGCCTCAAGGCCCGTGTCGAACGTCAACTGGTCGGCCATGTGCACCCGTTCATTGCCGAGCGTGTGCCGGGCGACCCGCCAGCCGTCGTCGACCTCGCCGACCACGGCGTCGGCGGGCAGCACCACGTCGTCGAAGTAGACCTCGTTGAAGAGGGAGTCGCCGGTGATCTCGCGCAGCGGCCGGATGTCGATGCCCTCGGTGTTCTTCATGTCGAGGACGAAGTAGGTGAGGCCCTTGTGCTTGGGCGCGTCCGGGTTGGTCCGGGCGAGCAGGATGCCGTGGTCCGCCCACTGCGCGGCGCTGGTCCACACCTTCTGCCCGTTGATCCGCCACCTTCCGTCGGGCATCCGCTCCGCCTTCGTACGCAGCGAGGCGAGGTCGGAGCCCGCGCCCGGCTCCGAGAACAGCTGACACCACAGCGTCTCGCCGCGCAGGGTCGCCGGGAGATGACGGTCGCGCTGCTCCTGGGTGCCGTACGAGATGAGGGAGGGCACGACCCATGTGGCGATGCCGAGGTCGCTGAGCTTCACCTCGGCCGCCTTCAACTCCTGTTGCACAGCGAGCTGTTGGACTGGTCCCGCGCCGAGGCCGTACGGGGGTGGAAGGTGCGGTGCCGCGTACCCGGTGGGCGCGAGGGCCCGGCGCGCGGCCTTCGGGTCGAGGCCCCGCGCCTCCTCGATGACACCCCGGGCCGCCTCCCGGTGCCCGTCCGCCTCGGCGGGCAGCGCGAACCGCAGCTCGCGGCGCACGCCGGACTCGGCGAGCCGCACGGCGCGCAGCCGGTGCGCGTCCCCGGCGCCGAGCAACTGGCGGGCGACGACGGCCCTGCGCAGATAGAGGTGGGCGTCGTGCTCCCAGGTGAAGCCGATGCCGCCGAGGACCTGGATGCAGTCCTTGGCGCAGGAGTACGCGGCGTCGAGCGCGGTCCCCGCGGCGAGCGCGGCGACGAGCCCGCGCACGTCCTCGCCCTCGTCCTCGCCCTCGTCCTCGCCCTCGTCCTCCTCAAGGGCCCGCGCCGCGTCCCACGTCAGCGCGGCCGCCTGTTCGACCCGCACCAGCATGTCGGCGCACAGGTGCTTGACGCCCTGGAACTGGCCGATGGGACGCCCGAACTGCTCGCGCACCTTGGCGTGTTCGGCGGCGGCGTGCAACGCCCAGGCGGCGGTGCCGCAGGCGTCGGCGGCCAGCAGCACGGCCGCCAGATCGCGCACGAGGGCGCCGTCCACGGCGAGGACCCGGTCGGCGGGCACGACGACACCGGACGCCGTGGCTTCCACGGTGGGCCGGGTGGGGTCCCCGCTCTCGTGCACGCGCACGGTGAGGCCGGAGGCCTCCGCGTCGACGGCGAACCACACCACCCCGTCGGCGCTCTCCGCCGCGAGCACCAGCAGATCCGCGTCGGCGCCGGTGAGGACGGGCGGCGCCGCACCGTCGAGCACGAACCCGTCGGGGCCCGCGACGGCGCTGAGCCCGCCGGGCCCGAACGCGACCGCGCCGATCCGGTCCCCTTCGGCGAGGGCGCGGGTGAGCTCGCGCCGCCCGGCCCTGCGCAGCACTTCGGCGGCGAGCACGCTGCCGACGAACGGCCCGGGCAGCGCCGCGCGCCCCGCCTCCTCCACGACCACCGCGAGATCGAGCAGGGTCCCGCCCCCGCCGCCGTACGACTCGGGGAGGTGCACCCCGAGGAGGCCCTGCCCGGCGACACCGTCCCAGTAGGAGGGGCGGCGGCCGGGGGCGGCCGGGGCGTCGAGCAGCTTGCGCACCTCGTCGGGCGGTACGGCGCGCGCGATCCAACCGCGCACGGCGTCCGCGAGTTCCCGCTGTTCCTGCGTGATGGCGATGCCCATGCGGCGCACGGTAGAACACGTTCCAGTAGACCGGAAGAGCAAATCTGACACCGAGTCAGAAACAAGCGTTCACCCAGCAGTGACGTAATGAAGAGGTAAAGGATTCCGCTCGTACGACGACCGTCGGAATAGTCGCCCCAGCCGACCGGTTCGACATACACACAACCTGCCCGCACACCGACCGCACAACGCGCGCCCCGACCCCGGTGGCGCGCGTTCGCCGTCCCGAATATGGGGACCCAGACCGCCTTCCGGAGGCCTTTCTTCATGTCCCAGCCGACGACTCAAGCCCGCCCCTCAGGCGGCGTCGTCCCCGTCCTCGCCTTCGCCGGCATCACGGTGGCGGTCATGCAGACGCTGCTCGTGCCGGTGATCAAGGACCTGCCCGAGCTGCTGAACACCGCCCCCTCCAACGCGACCTGGGTCATGACCTCGACCCTTCTCGCGGGCGCCGTATCGACCCCCATCATGGGCCGCCTCGGAGACCTGGCCGGCAAGCGCCGGATGCTGCTCACCAGCCTCGCGATCATGGTGATCGGTTCCCTGATCTGTGGCTTCACCGACAACCTCATCGTCATGATCGCCGGCCGCGCGCTCCAGGGCTTCGCCATGGGCGCCATCCCGCTGGGCATCGGCCTGATGCGCGACATGCTGCCGCGCGAGAAGCTCGGCTCGGCGATGGCCCTGATGTCCTCCTCCATCGGTGTCGGCGGCGGACTCGCCCTGCCGGCGGCAGCGCTCGTCGCCCAGCACGCCGACTGGCACGCGCTGTTCTTCGGCGCGGCGGGCCTCGGCGTCGTAGCGATCATCCTCACCGTCGTCTTCGTCCCGGAAAGCCCGCTGCGCGCGCGGGGGACGTTCGACGTCGTGGGCGCCCTCGGCCTCACCCTCGGCCTCATCCTCTTCCTCCTGCCCATCACCAAGGGCAGCGACTGGGGCTGGAGCTCGGGCACGACGCTCGGCCTGTTCGCCGCGGCGCTCGTCGTCCTCCTCGCCTGGGGCGCGATGGAACTGCGCCTGAAGGCCCCACTGGTCGACCTGCGCACCACGGCCCGCCGCGAGGTCCTGCTCACGAACCTCGCCTCGATCATGGTCGGCGTCGCCTTCTACGCGATCTCCCTGGTCCTCCCCCAGCTGCTCCAGCTCCCGAAGGAGACGGGCTACGGCCTCGGCCAGTCGATGGTCGTCGCGGGCCTGTGCGTGGCGCCGCTCGGCCTGACGATGATGCTGACGGCGCCGGTCTACGCCCGGCTCTCCGCCGCGTTCGGCCCGAAGGTCACCCTGCTCCTCGGCCTGCTGATCATCGCGATCGGCTACGGCGCGGGCCTCGGCCTGATGAGCGCGCCCTGGCAGACCATCATCATCTCGGTCCTGGTCGGCGCGGGCATCGGCCTCGCCTACTCCTCCCTCCCCGCCCTGATCATCGGCGCGGTGGACGCGTCCGAGACGGGCGCGGCCACCGGCCTCAACACCCTGATGCGCTCCATCGGTACGTCGGTGTCCTCCGCGGTCATCGGCATGGTTCTGGCCAACACGGCGAACCACGTGGGCGGCGTCGCCGTCCCGACGATGCACGGCTTCCGCGTCTCCTTCCTCATCGCCACGGCCGCGGTCGCGCTCGGCGTGCTGCTCGCGTTCGGCCTGCCCGGCCGTAGCAAGCCCACCGTCCAACTCCGCGCCAGCAGCGAGGAGGATGCGGTGCTCGACCGCGTGGAGGAGGCGCTGGACGCCCAGTTCCACGGCCGCGTCCTCGACCCGGCGGGCCTGCCGGTGCCCCGCGCCAAGGTCACCCTGATCGACCGCCGCGGCCGCCAGGCGGGCTCGGCCCTCACCGACACGGAAGGCGCGTACGCCCTCACGGTCCCGGCGGGCGGCTCCTACGTCCTCGCGACCACCGCCTCCGGCCACGCCCCACGCGCCTCGGCCGCCACCCACCACGGCGAGAACCGCCCGGTCCGCGTGGACCTGGCCCTGGAGGCGCTCGCGGAGTCGGTCCGGTAGCCGTCTTATTCGGTAGCCCCCTTATCCGTAGCCCCCTTATTCGGTAGCCCTCTTATTCGGTACTCCGGTCCCCGCACCGCCAGTACGCTCGCCCCTCATGAGCTGGCTACCCGCGGACTTCGTCCACCCCACCCACGTCCCCGTACCCGGAACCGCCCTCCACCTGCGGCCGATCCGGGAAGCGGACGCCGCGATCGACTACCCCGCGGTGATGGGCTCCCGCGAGCGCCTGTGGGAGACCTTCGGCCCGGCCTGGGGCTGGCCGGCGGAGACCATGACGTACGAGGCGGACCGCATCGACCTGCTGCGGCACGAGAAGGAGATCGCGGCGCACCAGTCGTTCAACTACGCCCTGCTGAACGAGGAGGAGACCGCGCTCCTCGGCTGCGTCTACGTCGACCCGCCCGAACACACCGGCGCGGACGCCGAGATCGCCTGGTGGGTGGTCGACGACCTCGCCGGCGGCGCCGACGAGCGCGCGCTCGACGCGCTCGTCCCCGAGTGGATCGCCGCGGACTGGCCGTTCCGGCAGCCGCGTCACCTGGGCCGCGACATCAGCTGGCAGGAGTGGCTCGCGCTGCCTCCGGTCCCGTAGGAGGGGCTAGGAGGGGGTGGGACTGTGACGTCGTCCCACGGAAATATCGTGGGACGACGTCACAGTCCCACCCCCTCCCACCCCGGCCCCGCTCACGTAGGGCAAAGTGACCGCCATGAGCATCACAAGCCGCAGCCACACCCCCTCCCCGGACGTCCTCGCCGCCTTCGAGGCTGCCAAGGGATTCATGCCGCGCGGTGAGGGGCTCGCGCTGTACGGTGCCGCCGTCGACGCCGGGGCGCTCGGGCTGCCGCTCCTCGAAGTCGGGACGTACTGCGGGCGGTCCACCGTCCTGCTCGCCGACGCCGCGCGCACGGCCGGGGTGACGGCGCTCACCGTCGACCACCACCGGGGCAGCGAGGAGCAGCAGCCGGGCTGGGACTTCCACGACCCGGAGACCGTGGACCCGGCGGTGGGGTTCATGGACACCCTCCCCACGTTCCGGCGCACGCTGCACGCGGCGGGCCTGGAGGACCACGTGGTCGCGCTCGTCGGGAAGTCGCCGCGGGTCGCGAAGGTGTGGGGCGGGCCGCTCGGGCTCGTCTTCATCGACGGCGGCCACACGGACGAGCACGCGAACGCCGACTACGAGGGGTGGGCGCCGCACGTCGCCGACGGCGGGTACCTCGTCATCCACGACGTCTTCCCCGTGAAGCACGACGAGTGGACGGGGCAGGCGCCATACCGCGTGTACCAGCGAGCACTCGCGTCCGGGGCGTTCACCGAGGTCTCTGAGTGCGACTCGCTGCGCGTCCTGCGCCGAAGTGGCGCAGGGATCTGAGCTCGCGGTTAAGGTCAGAAACGTGTCGTATGTAGGTCCGGAACCCGATGGCTTCGATCCCGATGGGTGGGACGGCCGGGGCGGGGCGCCACGCCGCCGCTTCGGTGGGCGTCCCGTGCTCGTCACCTTCGCCGCGCTGGTGCCGACGGCGCTCGCGGCGTGGCTGGTCTGGCAGGTCGTGAGCGGGCCGGGTGAGAGCGAGCCGCCGAAGGTGCTGCCCGCGCCCGGCCAGTCCTCGACCGTCTCGCCCTCGCCGCAGGACGGGACGGCCTCGACGAGTCCGGCGCCGTCGAAGTCCGAGGAGCGGTCCGCCTCGCCGTCGAAGTCGAAGGCGTCCAAGGCGTCCAAGGCGCCCGCGAAGCCCGCGGGCGGCTCAGGACCCCTCAGGGGCAAGGTCGTCGTCATCGACCCCGGCCACAACCCGGGCAACTTCCAGCACGCGAGCGAGATCAACCGGTCCGTGAACGTGGGCAACGGCTCCAAGGAGTGCGACACCACCGGTACGTCGACGAACGCGGGCTACACCGAGGCCCGGTTCACGCTGGACGTGGCGAAGCGGATGCGGACGACCCTTGAACGGCAGGGCGCGACCGTCCAGTTGACCCAGGACGGGGGCCGCGCGTGGGGGCCCTGCGTCGACGAGCGGGCCCGGATCGGCAACAGCGCGAAGGCCGACGCGGTCGTCTCCGTCCACGCGGACGGCTCGGGCGAGGGCAACCGCGGCTTCCATGTGATCCTTCCCGCATCCGTGCGCGCGGGAGCCGCCGACACCACCCCGATCGTGAAGCCCTCGCGCGACCTCGGCGAGCGGATCGCGGGCAATTACCTGAAGGCCACGGGCCAGGCCCCGTCGAACTACGTCGGCGGCGGCACGGGCCTCGACACCCGCAGTGACCTGGGAGGACTCAACCTTTCCAAGGTTCCGAAGGTCTTCATCGAGTGTGGCAACATGCGGGACTCACAGGACGTCGGGCGACTGACCTCGGGCGCGTGGCGGCAGAAGGCGGCGCAGGGCATCTCTGAGGGAATCGTGAGTTTCCTCGGCGGGTAACTGTCACCCTATGGATCTCGGCAGACACTCCCCGGACCCGGGCGATAGTGTCCTCCGTAGGGTGTGGGGCCACCCCTGCGCTTTGCGCCGCCTCCACCGATGACCGGACGACTGACGAAGGACTTGAAGTGAATATCCGCTCCCTCACTCGAGGCGACGGCGTGGTGATCGGAGCAGCGGTATTGCTGTTGATCGCCTCGTTCCTCGATATCTACTCCCTCGACGGGGCGCCCGACAGCGTCGACTTCCCGAACTCCTGGGAGAGCGGCCCGCTTCTCATGAGCGTGGTGCTCGCGGGCATCATCGGCGCCGTGCTCATCGTGGTCAGCCGCGGTACCGCGCAGCCGCGCAAGGTCGCGGGGATCGACCTCGGCCAGTTCGGCATCGCGGCCACGGTGCTGGCGGCGTGGGCGGCGCTCGGCAACGTCTTCGACCCGCTGGGCGGCGCCGACAACGGCGGCAGTGCCGCCAACACTCCGAGCGCCGGCATCGGCCTCATCCTCAGCCTCGTCGCCACGCTGGTCATGGCAGCCGCCGCGATCGCGACGCCGCTGGTCCCCGCCCTCAAGGGTGCCCTCCTCGGTGCCCCGCGCCCGCAGCAGCCGCAGCCGTACGGCGGCCAGCCGCAGCAGGGTTACGGCTACCCCGGCGCCCAGCAGCAGCCCGGTGGCCCCGGCCAGCAGCAGCCCTACGGTGCGCAGCAGCCCGGTCCCGGTCAGCAGCAGCAGCCCTACGGCGGTCAGCCGCAGCAGGCCGGCGCCCCGGCGCCGCAGGCCGCCGCGCAGCCGCAGGCCGCGGACTTCTCGCCGTTCTGGTTCGCCGTGCCGGTGCCGCGCCCGCTCTTCGCGGAGGACGGCTCGCAGGCGCAGATCGCGGAACTGGCGCCCGGTACCTGGTACTTGGCGGTCGAGCAGCGAGGCCCCGGCCTCGTCGCGCAGACCCAGGACGGCCGCCGCGGTGTGCTCCAGGACACCTCGGGGATCCAGCGCGGCTGACCCGATTCGCCTTACGGGGATCAAAGCAGTTCAAGGCCCCTCGCCCGTCTTCCGGGCGAGGGGCCTTTCGCGTACAGTCGCGCACCGTAGCAGTGAACTGACGGTTCATCAGATATGGGGGCGCGCATGCGGCTCGGGATCGCACTCGGCTACTGGGGGCGAGGGCCCAACCCGGATCACCTTCAACTCGTGCGCGATGCCGAGGGGTTGGGGTACGACTCGGTGTGGACGGCGGAGTCCTGGGGAAGTGACGCGTTCACCCCCCTCACCTGGTTCGCGGCGCACACCTCGCGGATCCGGCTCGGCACGGCGATCGCGCAGATGGCCGCCCGCTCCCCCACCACGACCGCGATGCACGCGCTCACCCTCGACCATCTCTCGGGCGGCCGGATGATGCTCGGGCTCGGCCTGTCCGGGCCGCAGGTCGTGGAGGGCTGGTACGGGCGCCCGTTCCCCCGCTCCCCGCTCACGGCCACCCGCGAATACGTGGACGTCGTACGGCAGGTGCTGCGGCGCGAGGGGCCCGTCGAGGTCGACGGGCGGTTCCACTCGCATCCGTATCGGGGCGAGGACGGGACCGGGCTCGGCAAGGCGCTGAAGCCCATCACGCATCCCCTGCGCCCCGATCTGCCGATCCTGCTCGGCGCGGAGGGGCCGAAGAACATCGCGCAGACCACGCGGATCGCGGACGGCTGGCTGCCGCTGTACTGGTCGCCGACGCGGACGGACGTGTACGAGGCGTCGCTGGCCGAGCTGCCCGACGACTTCACCATCGCCCCGATGGCGCGGGCCAAGGTCTGCGACGACGTCGCCGAGGGGCTGCTCCCCGTGAAGGCGATGCTCGGCTTCTACATCGGCGGCATGGGGCACGCGACCCGCAACTTCCACGCCGACCTCATGGCGCGCATGGGGTACGAGGCCGAGGCCCGGCACATCCAGGACCTGTTCGCCGAGGGGCGCAAGGAAGAGGCCGTGCTGGCCGTGCCGGACGCGTTCGCCGACGAGATCTCGCTCGTCGGACCGCGTGAACGGATCGCGGAGCGCCTGGAGTTGTGGCGCAAGGGCCCGGTGACGGATCTGCTGGTCCTGTCGCCCGACCCGCACACGATGCGCGTGCTCGCGGAGCTGAACTCGTAGACCGACAGGGCTCTCTACAGGGCCCTATGAGCCCTTCGTAAGCTGTGAGGCCGAGGGAACCTTGTTCGTCACGTCGGCACCCGCGCTCTTGCCCGCGTCCTTGACGCCGCTGATGACCTCGTCGAAGGAGGAGGTCACGTCACCGAGGCCCTCGCCCTTGCGCAGCTTGGTCGACAGTCCCTTGAGCGACGCGATGCCGGCCGACAGCGGCCCGACCGCCTTCGAGAGCGTCGGGTCGCCCTTGGCGTTCTTCACCGCGGCGTTCAGCCTGTTGTACGTGAACGCGCCCGCGAGGCCCGCCT
Source organism: Streptomyces endophyticus (assembly GCF_035798155.1). Taxonomy (NCBI): domain Bacteria; kingdom Bacillati; phylum Actinomycetota; class Actinomycetes; order Kitasatosporales; family Streptomycetaceae; genus Streptomyces; species Streptomyces endophyticus. Next base: position 34,952 of record NZ_JAOZYC010000190.1, read on the forward strand.
TGACGAGCGCGAACCTGCGGCCGTCCGCGCCGGCCTTGAACTTGCCCGCGCGGTACGGCTTCACGATCCACTGGTACGTGGCCCCCGCGGCGAGCCCCGCGTTCGCCGCGAACCGGGTCTTGGCGAACTTCTGCTTCTCGGCCTTCGTGGTGGCGCTCGACGACGCCTTGGTCGCGGACGCCGAGTCGCTGTCGGAGCCGCACGCGGTCGCGCCCGCGAGCAGCGCGCCGCACAGCATCAGGGCCGTGAGCAGGCGCCGTACGGGAAGAGAGGAACGGGTTACCACCGACTACCTCCGTGGCTGAAGGGCACTCGTGGCAGCGTGACCCGGCCGCTGCGCGTGCGCCACTTGAGGAAGCCCGTACGGGTTTCGCCGGGGCCGATGGGGAAACCCGGATCGACATGTCTGCGAATCGGCATTACCGAGGGACCAACGAGGCCGCCCGGACCGTGGCGATCGTCGCCGATGCACTGGCCGTGATCCTCGGCCTGTGGATCCTGATGTACCTACTGGACGCGAACCGCGGCAACGACCTGGTCCAGGTCGTCCACGACGTGTCCGCGTGGCTGGCCGGCTGGTCCCATGACCTGTTCACCTTCGATGCGGCCTGGGCCCGCGTGGTCGCCGGCTACGGCCTCGCGGCCATCGTCTACCTCTTCGTCGGCCACGCCGTCGCGAATCGGCTGCGCCGGTACTGAACCGGCGGTCGGCTCGTCGCCAACCGACTGCGCAGGTACTGAACCGGCGGTCGGCCTACGCGCAGCAGTCCGGTTCGACGCCCGTCGGGAGCAGGCCGCCGCCGAACACGGAGCACGTGGCGTCGTCGCCGCCGAGGGCGGCTACCGCGAGCAGTACGGAGCCCGCGGTCCACGTGGTCAGTTCCTCCGGCCAGATCGCCTTGTCGTCGAAGACGTAGCCCGTCCAGTACAGGCCGGTCTTCGGGTCGCGCAGGTGCTGGATGTCCTGGAGGATCTCCAGCGCCCAGTCGGAGTCGCCCATCGCCCAGAGCGCGAGGGCGAGTTCGGCGCTCTCGCCGCCGGTCACCCACGGGTTGGGGACCACGCAGCGCACGCCGAGTCCCGGGACGACGAAGGTGTCCCAGTCGGCCTGGATGCGGGCCTTCGCGTCGGCTCCGCGCACGGCGCCGCCGAGGACCGGGTAGTACCAGTCCATCGAGTAGCGGCCCTTGTCGAGGAACCGCTCGGGGTGGCTGCGGATCGCGTGGCCGAGCGCGCCGAGCGCCAACTCCCAGTCGGGTTGCGGCTCTTCGCGCTCGTCGGCGATGGCGAGCGCGCAGCGCAGGGCGTGGTGGATGGATGAACTGCCGGTGAGGAGCGCGTCGTTGACGGACGTGCCGTCGGGTTCGCGCTTCCAGCCGATCTGGCCGCCGGGCTGCTGGAGGCGGAGCACGAACTCCGTCGCCGCGCACACGGACGGCCACATGCGGTCGAGGAAGGCGTCGTCACCGGTGGAGAGGTAGTGGTGCCAGACGCCGACGGCGATGTACGCGACGAAGTTGGACTCGCGGCCGTGGTCCGTCACGTCGTGCGGGTCGCCGTCGCGGTAGGCGGCGTACCAGGAGCCGTCCTCGCCCTGGTGCCTGGCCAGCCACTCGTAGGCGCGCTCGGCGGCCTCGTGCTCGCCGGCCACGTCGAGCGCCATGGCGGCCTCGGTGTGGTCCCACGGGTCGAGGTGGTGCCCGCGGTACCACGGGATGGCCCCGTCGGCGCGCTGCACGGCGAGGATCCCGGCGACGGTCTGCGCGGCCTGATCCGCCGTCAGTACGCCGGGGAGTACGAGGAGTTCGGTCCGCTCGGGGCTGCTCACTCAGCGGCCCCGGCGGCCTTCGGCAGGTGCGGCTTCGTGGCGTACGCGACGAAGCTCTTGCCGACGACGGGGTTGAGGAGTCCCTCGGCGACCCGAGTGAGCGCGGGCTTCTTCATGATGTCCCAGACCAGGAGCTTGTGGTACGCCTTCACCGGCAGCGCCTTGTCGTTGTCCACGCCGAAGGCGCACTTGAGCCACCAGTACGGCGCGTGCAGTGCGTGCGCGTGGTGCGTGCCGTACGGCTTGAGGCCCGCCTCGCGCATCCGGCCGAGGAGCTCGTCGGCCTTGTAGATGCGGATGTGGCCGCCCTCGACCTCGTGGTACGCGTCGGAGAGCGCCCAGCACACCTTCTCGGGGCCGTAGCGCGGCACGGTGACCGCGATCCGGCCGCCCGGCTTCAGCACGCGCACCATCTCGGCGAGCACACCCTTGTCGTCGGGGATGTGCTCCATCACCTCGCTGATGATGACGACGTCGAACGACTCGTCGGGGAAGGGGAGTTGGAGCGCGTCACCCTCCATGGCGGTCGCGGTGGCGCCCGCGGGGGCCTCGCCGGCCTCCTCCATCGCGGCGAACCACTTGGCGACCTCGGCGATCTCCTCGGTGTTCTGGTCGAGCGCGACGACCTGCGCCCCGCGCCGGTAGCACTCGAACGCGTGCCGTCCGGCCCCGCACCCGAGATCGAGGACGCGGTCGCCCGCGGCGAGCGGGAAACGGGTGAAGTCGACGGTCAGCACGTGGCCCTGCTTTCCTGGGGGGTTTCGGTGACAACTTCGGTGCGTGCGGGGCGGGTCGGCCGCGACCCGGCCGCCATTGCCTCGCGGTAGAGCTCGGCGGTGCCCTGTGCGGCGCGCGCCCACGTGAAGCGTTCCAGGACGCGGGTGCGGCCGTCCGCGCCGAGCCGGGCGCGCAGTTCACGGTCGCCGAGCAGCCGGCCGAGGGCCGCCGCGAGCGCGCCGGGGTCGCCGGTGGGCACGGCGAGGCAGGTCTCGCCGTCGCGGCCCGCGACCTCGGGGATCGCGCCGCCGGTGGTGGCGACGAGCGGGGTGCCGGTGGCCATGGCCTCGGCGGCGGGCAGCGAGAAACCCTCGTAGAGGGAGGGCACGCAGGCGACCTGCGCCGAGCGCACGAGGTCGACGAGCTCCTGGTCGCTGATGCCCTTGACGAACTCGACGGCCCCTTCGAGCCCGTAGCGCGCGATGGCCTGCGCGACAGGCCCCTCCTCGGGCCGCTTGCCGACCACCACGAGATGCGCGTCCGGCTGCTCGGCCCGCACCTTGGCGAGCGCCTCGACGAGGAAGACGAGCCCCTTGAGCGGCACGTCGGCGCTGGACGTCGTCACGATCCGGCCCGGCACCTCGGCAACGGCCGGGTCCGGCGAGAACAGGTCGGTGTCGGCGCCGATGTGCACGACGTTGATCCGCCCGGGGCGCACGCCGAGGTGCTGGACGATCTCGTCGCGGGACGTGCCGGAGACGGTGACCACGGAGGGCAGCCGGCGCGCGACCCGCTTCTGCATGCGCGTGAACGCGTACCAGCGGCGCTTGGACATGCGCTGCCGCCAGTTCTCGGCGGCGTCCAGCTCCAGCTGCCGGTCCACGGTGATCGGGTGGTGGATGGTGGTGACGAGCGGGCTGCCGATGTCCCCCAACAGTCCGTACCCGAGCGTCTGGTTGTCGTGCACGATGTCGAACTCGCCGCGTCTTGCCCGCAGATGACGGCGGGCGCGCAGCGAGAACGTCAGCGGCTCGGGAAACCCGCCGGTCCACATGGTGCCGACCTCGAGCGCGTCGACCCAGTCGCGGTACTCGGCGCGCTTGGGTGTACGAAAGGGGTCGGGGCTGCGGTACAGGTCGAGGCTCGGCAGCTCGGTGAGCGAGAGCCCCTCCAGGGCGGCACCGTCGACGGTCTCGTCGAGCACGGGGTACGGCTGGGAGCCGATGACCTCGACACGGTGCCCGAGCCGGACCAGCTCCCGCGAGAGGTGTCGGACATACACGCCCTGACCACCACAGAACGGGTTGCCTTTGTACGTGAGGAGAGCGATACGCAACGACTCCGCGGTCACTCCAGGCCACCCTTCTTCCTGCTTGCCCGTGGACACTACGTGGGGACGCTAATCTAGAACAAGTTTCAGACTTGATCGTTCAAGAGCATCGAATCTACCGGCTGGTAGCCGGGCCGTAAGTGGTGGATCAGGTGATTCACGCCACGGCGGGCTCCACGGGACACGGAAAGCTTTCTGATGACAGCTCCGGACGCGAGAACCACCACCCGCACGACCCCCGCGCTCACCGAGCGTCAGGAGGCCAGGCGCCGCCGGATCCTGCACGCGAGCGCGCAGCTCGCGGCGCGCGGCGGCTTCGAGGCGGTGCAGATGCGGGAGGTCGCCGAGTCGTCCCAGGTCGCGCTCGGCACGCTGTACCGCTACTTCCCGAGCAAGGTGCACCTCCTGGTCGCCACCATGCAGGACCAGCTCCAGCACATGCACACGACGGTCCGTAAGCGGCCGCCGTCCGGCGACTCCCCGGCCGAGCGGGTCGCCGAGACGCTGATGCGCGCCTTCCGCGCGCTGCAGCGGGAGCCGCATCTCGCGGACGCGATGGTGCGGGCGCTGACCTTCGCGGACCGCAGCGTGAGCCCGGAGGTCGACCAGGTCTCCCGGCAGACCACCGCGATCATCCTCGACGCGATGGAGCTCGACGACCCGACCCCGGAGCAGTTGTCCGCGGTGCGGGTCATCGAGCACACCTGGCACTCCGCGCTGATCACGTGGCTCTCCGGCCGGGCATCCATCGCCCAGGTCAAGATCGACATCGAGATGGTGTGCCGGTTGATCGATCTGACGACGCCGGCCGCCGACTGAGACAGGGCGTCCGACAATATCGACGGTGTTGGCCAGTTCCGCCCATCCCTCTACGGGGAACCCGCCGCTTGAATTGTTTCCGCACTCAAGGACTGGAGGAAGCGACCGGAGCGGCGCTTCATGGGAGGGGTTGACGTGACCCGCGTACTTCTCGTGCACGACTCCTGTCTGATGCGTTCGGCGCTCGCCGAACGCCTTGCCAGGGAACCGGACCTGGAGGTCCACCACACCCCATGGCGCGGCGCGCCGCGGCAGGTGGGTGCCCTGCGGCCACAGATCTGCGTGGCCGACCTCGAATGCGAGCCGGCCTACGGAATTCCGCCCCTGGGTGAACTGCGCTGCTCCTTGGTGGTGTTGGGGACGCCGACCCGGCCTGGCCTGCTGCGGCGGGCGATGGAGGCCAAGGCGCTCGGCTACGTAGACAGGGCCGGTCCGGTGGAGCGGCTGCTCGCGGGCATCCGGCACGCCGCCCGCGGGGAACGTTTCATCGACGAAGCCCTGGGCTTCGGCTTCCTCAAGGCGGCCCAGAACCCGTTGACCCGCCGGGAGTTGATCGTCCTCTCGCTCGCCGCCGAGGGCGCGCCGGTCGCCGAGATCGCGCGCCGTCTCCACCTCTCCAGAGGCACAGTCCGCAACTACATGGCCGCGATCACCCGGAAGATCGGCGCCCGCAACCGGATCGACGCGATACGAATCTCCCAGGGTGAGGGGTGGCTGTAGGCCGCCGCCCTACGGGGACGTGGGCAGCGACGGGCGCCGTGGGGCCTCCCAGATGCCTGCCAGGTCGCGGTAGAGCGGCGAGCGGTCGAGCAGGTCCTCATGGCTGCCGCAGACGGTGCGGCGGCCGTCCATGACGAGGACGCGGGCGGCCCGCCGGGCGGAGCTGACCCGGTGGGCGACGACCACGAGGGTGCCGCCGGGCCGCGCGGCGAAGGCCCGTTCCGCGCGGGCCTCCGCCACCGGGTCGAGATGGCAGGTGGCCTCGTCGAGGACGGCGAGCGGCGCACGCGCGAGCCAGGCCCTGGCCAGCGCGATCAGCTGTCGCTCCCCCGCCGACAGGGCCGCCGGGTCGACCGGGGCGTCGAGGCCGCCGACGCGTTCCAGGAGCGGGGCGAGGCCGATCGCCTCGGCGGCGGCGTGCAGCTCGCCGTCCGGGACGGGGTCCGGGCGCAGATAGCCGAGGTTGGCGCGGAGACCGCCACCGAACACATACGCCTCCTGCGGAATCAACACCCTCCGCTCCACGGCCTGTTGGGCGCGGGCGGGCACCCCGCACACCCGGACCTCCCCCGCTCCGGGTACGAGCAGCCCCGCGACGAGCCCGGCGAGCGTCGACTTTCCGACCCCACTCGGCCCGACGACCGCCAAGTGGCCTCCCTGGGGGACGGTCAGGTCAAGACCGTCGACCACGGGCGCGGCGCCGGGACCGTAGGCGAAGGTGAGGGCGGAGATCTCCAGGGCGGGGGCAGGGGTGGTCGGAGCGGGTGTGAACGCCCTTGCCAAGGTGGGGCGTTCGCCGGTTTCGTACGGATCCGTCAGTCGGCGCAGCACGACCACGAGGCGGGAGCCGCCGACGCCCAGGCCGTGGACCAGGCTCTGCAGGGCGGGCAGCAGGGACTGGGTGACGTACGCGATGGCACCCACCAGGGCCCCCGGTGTCACACCGCGGTCGAGGGTCCAGGGCGCCGTCGCCAGGATGAGCAGGAGGGGGAGTTGGCCTCCGACGGCGAGGGCGACGACCCGTACGACGGACCAGCGGGCCAGCGTGGTCGACGTGCGGCGGCCGGCGTCGATCACCGTGCCCGCGGACGCGGCCGTCGGCTCCTCCGCACCGGCCGCCGTGACGTCCCTGAGCCCGGCGCACACCGCGCCGAGCCGGGCCGATACGGCCTCGTCGGCGGCGAGGAACTCCTCCTGCCTGCGGGCGAGGGGGCGCAGCGTGCCGAGGAACAGGGCGACCCCCGCGGTTAGCGGCGGCGCGACCACGAGGAGCAGCGTCGGGGCGAGCGAGAACAGGCCGACCAGGGCGCCGGTCGCGGTGACGACGAAGGTCCTGGCCACCATGATCAGTCCGGCGAAGGTGTCACGGGCGATCTCCACCTGCTGGGTGAGGCGCGACACCGCTCCCCCGTCGCCGTCGCGGACCCCGCGCTCGACGACCTTCTTCAGGAGCACGTCCCGTACGGGTTCGACCAGTTGGGCGACGGCGGCATAGACGCGAGCCGTGCCGAGGGCGCCCGCGAGCACGCCGACCGCGGCGCCGCCGAGCCACAGCAGCCCCACGCCCGCCTGCCCGGCGAGGAACCCGTCGTCGAGGGCGCGGGCGACGGCGTAGCCGAGGAGGAACGTCTGCCCCGCCTCCAGGACCGACCAGGCGGCGAGCCGGGCGAGCACGGCGCGGCGGCCCAGGAGATAGCGGGCACCGCGCCGGTACGTGCCGTGGGCCGTTCCCGCGCGGGTCATGCCTGCTCACCGCCGCCGCCGTCGCCGTCGTCGCCGTCGTCGCCGTCTTCTTCGGCCGCGAAGACCGCCCGGTACTCGGGCTCCGCCCACAACCGCGCATGCGGGCCGAGCGCGCGGATCCGGCCGCCGTCCAGCCAGGCCACCGCGTCAACGCGGGCGGCGGTCGTGGCGCGGTGGGCGACGACCAGTCGGGCCGTGCCCGGAGCGTGCCCCAGCAAGGCGGTGGCGATCTCGCGTTCGGTGAGCACGTCGAGGCTGGACAGGGCGTCGTCAAGGACGAGAAGTCGGCCACCGTGCGCGAACGCCCGTGCCAGACCGAGGCGTTGGGCCTCGCCGCCGGACAGGGGCGCGTCCACGCAGGGCGTGTCGTAGCCCCTGGGCAGCCGCCGCACGAACCCGTCGGCGTGGGCGGCACGCGCGGCGCGGACGATGTCGTCCCGGGCGCGGGGGGCGGGGCCGAGGGCGATGGTGTCGGCGAGCGTGTCACCGAGCAGAGCGGGCCGCTCGAAGGCGTACCCGATCGCGCGGCGCAGGGCGGCGCGGCCGAGGTCCGGCAGCGGGGTGCCGTCGAGGAGAACGACCCCCTCGTCCGGGTCGGCGAGCCGCCCCGCAAGCGCGGCGAGCACCGACTTGCCCGCACCGGACGCGCCGACCACCGCGAGCGTCGCCCCCGCGGGCACGGCGAGGTCGACACGGTCGAGCACGGTTCGCCCCGCGTGCCGCACAGTGACACCTCGGAACTCCAAGTGCCCCTCTCTGGATGGGAGTTGACTGCCCGAGTGCGCGGGCGGCCCGGCCGCGAGTTCGGCGCGTCCGTATGCCACCACCGGCGCGTCCAGAGCCTCGCCGAGACGGCGCCCCGCCGCCCGGGCGCGGGTCAGGCCCGCGATGTCACCGACGAGGACGCCAACTCCGGTGGCGAGCACCACGTAGCGCGAGGCGGCCAGCAACTCACCGACCGACAACTTGTGTTGGAGAAGGAAGACCCCGGCCGTCGCGAGCACGGCGATCTGCAGCAGCGGCGCCAGGGCCACCGCGCCCGCGCTCGCCCGGCCCTGCACGCGCCACATCCGGTGGCCCTGGCGGGCGAGTTCGGGCAGCGGCTCCAGGATCCGTACGGTCTCCCGGTCCGCCGTGTGCGCGGCGGCGATGGTGCGGGCCCCGCCGATGGCCTCGGTGAGGCGGGCCGCGATGTCGCCCTGGGCCCGCAGATACGCCGCGACGCAGTCCGACGAGGCCCGCGCGAAGGCGCGCAGCAGCAGCGCGAGCGCGGGCGCCCCCGCGAGGAGGGCGAGGGCCAGCCACGGGTCGATGAGCCCGAGGGCGAGGACGGCTCCGGCCGGCGTGAGGAGGGTGGCGAGCAGGGCCGCACCGATCGCGGGGGCGGGTCCCGCCTGCCCGGCGCCGCCGACGAGCCGCGCGACCGCAGGAGGAACACGAGCGCGAAGCCCGCGAGGCCCTGGTGCTCGGCCTTGATGTGGAAGTCGGCGGTGGGCGCCTTC